>JBFLZY010000020.1:0-38529 GCA_040755975.1 Bacillota bacterium
CGTTCCTGGATTGCGTTTTCCATTAATTTGTCCTCCTCTTTTTGCCCCTCTCCCGGACGCTATCTATAGCTTACAGGAGACAAGGGGAAATGTCGATCCCTGTTTTGGGAGGACAAATGTCCTTATTACAATAAATATAATTCCCGGTATTAATACATTGCCTATATTGACTAAGTCTTCCCTAATTATTCTTAATGATTTTTTTTCAATATTTATGTTAAGCTTCGACTTTACAAACAAAATTGCAGAACTTATTACAAAACCCCAACCCACTATCATTGGAAAAAACCCGTGCCCAAGGTTTTTTCCCTCGATAAAAATCGGATAATTTACTTTACCGTAGATAACGTAGAACAGACCTACCAAAAGACAAATAAAACTAACTAATTTATCCATTATTAAAAAAACTCCTTTATTATAAAAGAGTTTGCCCTGGGGTAGTTGATGGTACTGTTTTTGTACCATCAAACTGCCCCAGAACGGAAACACGCTATTTTTTCTTGATATAGCCTAAATCTTCAAGAGCAGATCTCCACATAGGATTTTCTTCTTTCCAAACCTCTTCGATCTGCTTTCTGTTCATGTACTCAGGTTCTGCGCCAATCTTCTCTAAACTTTGTATGCACTCTTCATCAGTAAGAATTTTTTGGAATGCATCCTCTAAATATTTGAGAATTGGTTCAGGCACACCTTTTTTTGCTATAAAGAGCCCCTGCTGGGCAGATGCCAAATTAATCCCGCTCTCTTTTACAGTAGGAACATCTGGAAGAGCTTCCGCTCGCTTAGATGTAAACACCGCCAGCACTCTTATATCTCCTGACTTGTGATATTTAGTTAGAGCAGGCGTAGCTGCAACTCCAAAATCCACATGTCCGCCCATAACAGCTTTTAAAACTTCAGAGCCTCCGTCATGAGGAATCAGTTCACATTTTGCGCCTGCCTCCTTTAGAAGGTTATAAGCCAATAAGTGTACATAGCCGCCCTTACTAACAATTGCACAAGTCATCTTCCCAGGTGATTTTTTTGCTGTGTCTAGAAGTTCTTTTAGGTTCTTATATGGGGAATCTTTGCTAACAAAAACGCTATTGCTATTAGATGTAGACTGCGCAATTGGCACTAGCTCATCAATATCGTATAATCCTGAACTCTTGCCCTGTAACATAAAGGCGCCGGTGTTTGCCCTCACTATCGTATAGCCATCGGCAGGGGCCTCTAACAGTTCCATCATCCCTACAGAACCGCCGCCACCCGGCTTGTTTACCATAACAAGGGGTACCGGCAAATACTTTTTAGCAATGTCTACTATCACCTGTAATTCTGTAGATGCCGAACCTCCAGGAGAATATGGAACTATAACTGTTATCGGCTTTTTGGGATAATCTAGTTTTTGCTCCTCTTTTTTTGTTTCAGAATGGGAAGCGTCCTGCTTGGTATCCTGCTTTGAAGCCTGCTCGGCTTTTCCACAACCGGCGACAAATAAAATCAAAACCATACATATTATTAATCTTAACGCTATCTTATTGAGTCGTAACATTAATACCCCCCCTTGGTATTTGATAGACTCTCGGAAATCCTAAACGCTTACCATCCACGGGGTTTAGCGCCCCGTTATTTTTTTCACCCCCAAATTTTTGGAGGATGAAAAACCATGTAAGTTTATGAACGAAAAAGAAACAGAGATTAAATTTTGGTGTTTTTATCGGTTAAAGAGCGCCGTTTTCATGCCGAGTACCAGGAGTTTTTGATCATGAACCTGAAAAAGGAAGATCCAATCAGCTAAAGCTTCACGAGGTAGTGATTAACAAGGCTTATTTGCTTAACTTAGATCCCCTTCGCGTTTATTTAACCGGCATGTATGCTTCTTTTCAAGGAAGACCGGCTATTGACTCCACCGATATGCTGCGTTCCCTGGTGGTGATGACCGAGTGTAAAATTACGGAATTACGGATGGTGAGGGTTAGCTTTGCTATGCTCTTTTTTGGGTGCCATTATTTGCCAGGTCGTCTATGTTGACTTTTTGTTTTGCGGTAGTCCCTGTTTGTTGCTTTATAGCCTTTTTAACCTATAATTACCAACTCCTGTATTTATTTTCCGAGAGGCTTCATTTGTTATAACTCACTCAATTCCCAAGAGCCTTGCAGCGTTTAAATAACTTACTTTGTAGCGGGCTTCATCGGTAAGCGGCAGCTTATTATACATTTCTATGCTCCAGTCAAGGGGCCTTAAGGGAAAAGCGGTACCAAAAAGGACTTGGTCCTTACATGTAACATTTGCCGCCTGAACATAAGGCTCCGATCCCGGGGCATAGAAATAGCAATCAGGTGATATATAAACATTTTTGTGATTTTGGGCCACCGCAATTATTTGGGTAACAAATGGCCAACAACCATGTCCGGGAACTATTTTTAACTCGGGAAAGTCCCGGGCAACCCGCTGAAAGCGAACGGGATCGGTGTAACTTATATCATCACCAGCCAGGTAAGAGCTCATCAGGGACACAATCAGGCCCAACCTCTGACACTTCTCATAAATGGGATATATTCTTCTGTCATCCACATACATTTTCAGCTTAGACCGGCCTGGCTCCATATTTATCCCTTTCATGCCGTACTCATGAGCGCACCTGTCCACTTCATCCAAAGCATTGTGAAACTGGTTCGCAGGATCAATGCCTCCAAGTGCAATAATATTATCAGGGTATTTCTTTTGAAGATATGCTAGATGTTCGTTTGGAATCTGGCAACTTTCAATTATTCTCCCGGTAGCCACCATTTTTTTTATCCCGAGCTCTTCAGCCTCCTTCAGAAACAGTTCCACAGAGCTCTCTTCATAGGAGCGAGGTATTCTGGGAGCCTCCATATAACGAGAATGAGAACTTGATACCTTCTTCCTTGTAAAGTAAGTCTGATACTCCTTCGTCGGGGGTCGGCATCGAAAATCAATAAGGTACAAAGTAACCATCTCCTTTGTTTTTTATTCAATAAATCAACTTTCCATTATCGAGTAAGATCTTACCGTCAACCCAAACTGTCGGTGAATTTATTACGCCGTCAATGTGTATTGCACTTTTTAATTGTCCACCTAAGGTTAGGTTATCACCAAATGCAACATGGATTGTACCTAGCCTTTTCTTGCTTTCTGAAACGTTACCAGATAAACGGGCCTTTGCGTTGGTACCCACAGCAAATTCACCTAAACAACATGAATTAACATCCCCTTTCTCTAAAAAAGATTTAATCTGATTTGCTTCCACCCCTCCTTCAATTGATGTGATTCTGCCTTCAGACAGATTAAAAACCACCGGTCCCCTTAGAGCCCCGACAGGCTCCATAGGGCCATCTACAATGATCCTTCCTTCGGCAGTCCCCTCAATCGGTGCTATCGCCGCTTCTCCATCGGGAAAACATGCTATACTTCCGGGCTTGAAGATCCCGTTTAGCTCTATGCATCTCCTTTTGTGTATACTAAAAGTGATGTTGGTCCCCCGATCCGATTCAATCTTTACCTTGCTGGCGCTTGTCAATATACCCGCAACCTCTTTAGTCACCCTGGCAACCTCATTATAGTCTGCAGTCGCAGCTCCATTTGTCAAAGTATCTTCAGTGATTTCAGACATACCAATGAACTTAATGCCTCTTTTTAGGACATCCCTCATGAAGTCGGTATGTACCATTCTAAATGCGGCATTAATAACCATTTGTGATTCTAAAATAGCAGCTTTTGTCGCCTCTGAAAGCCCTTTAACCAGAAAAATTCCTTCCTGTAAAAATATTAAGGTGGGCTTTAGTCCCATTTGAAAGGCTGCATCAGAAAGGGACCTCGCTATTACCGTCCTTTCCCATTTGGCTAATATTACTACTTCCTCAACATCTTCTTTGTTCAGCTCAATTGGGACTTTAGCAAATTTGATCAAACTACTCAATGACATTTTTTATTTAATACCCCTTTTTCTAAGTTAAACCGGATTCTATTGTATAAAGAAGATATTTTTTGGCTAAAAGTTTATCGACTTTTATTCTATAAATGTCACAAACTCACCTACTTTCTTCCTTTCTTTAAAAGTGCCTTCTTCCGCTGGGTAACCAACAGGTATTACTGCAATTAAGTTCATATCTTTTACCCCAAGTAATTCCTCTATTTCTCTTTTAGCCAGTAATGGACCCGCCATCCAACATGCCCCAAGACCATAACTATGAACAACCAGCAGAAAATTCATAATAGCGGCGGCAACTGCTTGAACGCTTGATTTTGCACTCTCTCTGTTGCTTATCATCTCTTGTGCATAAGGATCTATTTTGGCGCGCTTTCTTAATACTTTATCAGCAGCACTTTGATACTCTTTTGCAAAAGCAACTATGCAGATGGGTGCATCCTTAAAAAATGAGATATTTTTTTGGTGCCTTCTAAGGGTTTCTATATCATCTCCGACTTCAGGCCAACTGACCATAATATCTACTTTTTCTTGGACCAACCGTGCCATCTTGCTCTTCAATTCTTGGTTTTTAACCACCACAAAGTGCCATGGCTGGAAGTTACCGCCGTTCGGCGCATAAGATGCCAGTTGTAATGCTTTTGTTATTAGTTCACTGGGTACTTCGCGATCCTGGTATTTCCTAATTGATCGCCTATTTTTTATGGCTTCCGTTAAAAATTGGCTAGACATCTTAATCTTCCTCCATTAATTTGTAATTTACCTTATTTTTATTTTAAGAATTTGAATTACCATTACTTAATGATACAAACGAATTGGATTTCATAACTATTTAAAAGTTTTGTTCGAAATACTTGTACTTTGATAGACGGCTGAGCCCGGCCCTAATTCCTTCAAGGGGTATCACTTCTTTCATCTTTATATTACCCAGATTGACCTCCGGCCCCAAATTATTGATAATCCACTGGGCCATATCCGGCCATCCGCCGGGGCCGACCTCAAATAAAATCGTTTCAAGTCCAAACGTATTTACTAAATTCACCAGTACTTCCGGGTTGGTTTCTTTGAGCAACATAATATCACTGTGCTCAATAGTAACCAACTTTGCTCCATTATGTATGTCATTACTGATAGAAGTAGCTGTTTCTTCGAATTCCATTGGCTTTTCGGGGAATTTCCTTCCCAGTTCTGTAATTACCTCCAATCCAAGGTCCTTAGCTATTTTAATGGCATCAGCTCTTTGCTGGCGGGTGGCCATCTGTACCACATCTTCAGCAATTTCAACTGCCGAAAAGCCGATTTTTTTTACTAGCTTTAGGAATTCCGGGATGTTACCGTGTTTAATAGCCATTTGAAAAGGTATACCACCCAAAAATGTACCGATGTTGTACCGGTGGTAAAGTTCGATCTTCTTCTTAAACCAATCATCAGTTAGATAATAGACGGTTCCTACATGATAGGTAAACTTAATGTAATCGATTAGCTCAGCCGTCGTTTCGAGGTACATTTCAGAAATCTTAACAGGGCAACCATAGTCCGATACCACGACTATTCCCGTCTTCCTGGGTTTCCCCGGCCTTGTGGGCGGTTTTAGAATCTGACTAAATGAGTTTTCATCACGCATTTACGTCCCCCCTCAAGAATGTTCAAATGACTTTTAATACTAATGACTTAAGATTAAATAAGATCTTTTACTATCGATAGAAATTCTTGTTCAGTAACAGTGCCTGACTTTTTAACACCCAGTTTTTTTACCTCTTGAAGAATTTTTTCCACTTTTTCCTCTTCCTCAAGTAATATAGAGTATTTTTCCAACATATATCTTATGGATGCCTTTCCACTTTTTTTACCCAATAAAATTTCTCTTTCAGCACCAACCAGTTCAGGTGCATATCCTTCCGCCGCAGGGGGGTAATTGACAATCTGGGCAATTACCACACCACTTTCCCGCTTAAATACATTATCCCCTGTAACCGGCTTCAAAGGCGATAGAGGGACCTTTGAAATTTCCGCCACCCTTTTACTAATTATTCTCAGCTTGGAAAAATCAAGAGAAATCTTAAAACCATATAATAGAGAACCGGCAATAGCTAACTCAGCAATATCTGTATTTCCGCTTTTTTCCCCAATCCCGTTAACCGTAACATGAATATATTCCGCCCCTGCTCTGGCTGCAGCAAGGCTGCACGCAGTAGCCATACCGAAATCATTATGGCAGTGCACCATAACTGGTACCTTAACCCATTCCTTTACTTGCTTGGTAAGGTACATCATTGTCTCAGGCGTAGCTACCCCCAGTGTGTCAACAAGGACAACCTCCTCTGCTCCACCTTCATTTACCGCACTCTGGTAGGCTTCTTTTAAATCTTCCAATGGGGTCCTGGTTGCATCTACTGCAAAAAACGCCACACGCAAACCAAGGCTTTTTGCGTACTTAAGATGTTCAACGAGGCTCTTAAATACTTTTTCCCTTGTAAAACTATAGGCTTTCATCTTATAAGGGCTGGTAGGAATTTCACATATAACAGACTTCACCCCCGCATCCCTCGCCGCATCGATGTCAGCCTTTACACAACGGCAAAAACCCCATATTTCTGAGTTCTTAACTTCATTAACGATCATCTGAATGGCCTTAAAATCCTCTTCTGAACTTACAGGCATACCTGCCTCTATCCTCTCGACGCCGACCTCCTCCAAAAGACGTGCAATTTCAAGCTTTTGCTTACTATTAAAAGACACTCCTACAGTCTGTTCTCCATCCCGCAAGGTGGTATCATACAAGCAAAGCTTTCTATCAATTTCGGGCACACCTATCACAGAAGGCAGCCTGTTGTATTCGCTTGTCCAGGCCATATTTTCCACTTGCACTAAATACACTCCCTTGAATGAAATGTCCGGAAAGAATTTAAGTTTTAAAAAAATCTTAGGCCATGTGAAAGTAACGTAGTAACTCACTAATATCATTTACATCCGGTAGATTCATTAGTAGTTCAGCAGTTTTGTGCCTTTTTTCTGCGGATAAGAATTGTTCAGTACATTGGTAGTATTTTTCTATGATTTCACCATCTGTCAGAGGATTTTCCGGAGAGCCCTTGGGACTTTTTACGTACTCCGAAAACACCCGCCCGTCCCAGCATCTTACAGTGACTTCAGTGAACCTCTGATCCTTTCCACCAGGGCCTATAAAGTTAACCTCCGGGTCCTCGATCTTGATTATTCGTTTCATCAGCAACTGTATCTCCCTGCGCTGAACCATATCATCCGTGAATGTCTTTAAAGATATTTTTTTGTCAATTATGCCCGCAGCAACCACGTATTGCATACTGAACTTGCCTTCCAGGCCGGTTCTTGGCATATCGTGAATCAAAGGCTGGAAAGATCCTTTAGGCCCCCTACAGGTAATCTCTTTTATTTCATCTGGCACCAAGCCCGGGTTATTAACTGCTATAAGCAAAACTGCATCAGCCGCACGGTGTGTAGCATAACAGCAAGGGTAGCGCTTCAAGTACAGTCCCGGAGATACAACCTCAAATGGATTACCGAAAGAAACACCTGTGTCGTCTATTGACCCCTCCGAGACGCCACTAAATATGCAGTGATAGCCTATAGCACCTGACAAAACATCGGTAGATGCGGTAAATCCGCTTCCTGCCAGGTATGCAGCCATAATTCCATTCTGTGACGCAAGACCGCAATGAAGAGGTTTAGTCATGGTGCCAAAATTTTTTCTCAAGCCTCCAGCCCCAGAGGCCGCTATACCTAGCGCATTTACAATCTGGGATTTTGTAAGCCTTTTTATTTTTGCAGCAGCTGCTGCCGCTCCCAATGCCCCCAATGTACTGGTGGTATGCCACCCCCGTTCGTATTGGCTTGATGCAGTCAGTACACCTACCTTGGCAGCAAGCTCTACACCAGACACATAAGCTAAAATTACCTCCCGGCCACTGGCGTGCTGTTCCTCCCCCAATGCCAATATAACAGGTACTACTACAGCGCTTGGGTGGGAATGTATGGTAGGGCACACATCGTCAAAATCAAGTGCGTGAGCCGCAGTTGCATTAATTAAAGCGGCAGAGGCCGGTCCAAATTTATATTTTGTACCGAAAACTGTTGCTGGACCCTGAGACCTTTCCGCCAGCAGAAAAGCAAGCAGCTTTAAAGATAAAGGCTCCCTGATGCCGGCAATGGCTACTGACAATGTATCCATTATCGCTCTTACTGCAGCCTTTACAGCTTCACTCGGGAGGTCCTCATATTTAAGTTTTTCTAAAAATGATGAGCAACTTTCTATCAGAGACACCATTAAACCTCATTTCTACTAATGCCTGCCCAAGTGACACGATGGGAAACTATTTGGCTGATTTAGAAGTTATAGAAACAGGCCGGCTTTCAGGACCATCATATACCAGCAGTTCATAAGGCGGCAAGTGGGCCATCGGCCTCTCACGTGTTATCTCCTCATAGACATGGGCGACTATGCCGAAGGTCCTGCCTAGAATAAAAAACCCCTTTCCCACTTGCCAGTCAAAACCCATATCAGAAAGCAGCGCCGCTACTGCTCCATCTACATTCAAGGGAAGTGCCCTGCCTAAAATCACTTTGGACCGCTTCGTCAACTCCTCCGCCAAATCACAATGTAAACCTTTTATCCCGTATTCCTCAGCTAATTGGAAAAGCCTTACTGTTCTCGGATCAATTTTATGAACCGGGTGACCAAATCCCGGTAACCGACGACGGGCCGACCTGACCGCCGAAAGGACTTCAACGGCTACCTCCTCGGCGTTTTTTTCTCCCGACTTGATCCCCGCCGCCGCCTCCTGCAGCACCTGCATGCATTGCTCAATGGCTCCCCCGTGGGAATCGCCCAGGGCCAGCACACCGGCTGCCACGCAGGCCTGAAACTGCACACCGCCGCTGGCCACCTGCCGGGCCGCCTGAATGGAAGGGGGCCGCACTCCGTGCTCTGCACAGGCTACCAGGATAGCCTCAATCATTTCCCCTTCCGCCCGCGAAGGTAGCTCTCCCTTGATCAGGAGACTAACCATCGTACCCAGATTAACATTTCCCACCAAATCTATCAGCGAATAGCCCCGCACCAGTATATCTTCCGCCCCAGCCAGTGAAATGGCCGTCCGGTAAAGTGGCTTTTGATCGCTCACCGCTCCACCCTCTTCCCTTTGTTTTAGTCTGCAACTGCCCTTACTTATCTTTTAAAGCCTCCTGCAGCAGGTAGATGATGTTGTCGTACTCATCGGCCACCAAAACCCCAACTCTTTTGAAGGCTTCGATTTTGTTGGCCGCCGTGCCCGCCCCGTGCTCCAGAATGGCCCCGGCGTGACCGAATTTTGCTCCCTTGGGCATCTGGTCAATGAACCGTCCAGCTACATAAGCGATTACCGGCTTGGTAAATCCGCCGCTCCTTATAAATTCCGCAGCTTCCTCCTCGTAGCTAGTCCCGGGCTCGCAGAACATCACTACAGCATTGGTATCCGGGTCAGCTTGAAATAACTCCAGCAAATCCTTGAAGGAAGACCCAATCAGCGCGTCTCCCCCGATTCCTATGCACGTGCTGCAGCCGAAGCCCGCCCTCTTGATCATCCAGGCGGTTTCGGTGGTCATTCCGCCACTGCGGGATAGCACACCAACGGTGCCCGGCTGGAAACACCTGGCCTCCTTGCTTCCACCAATAGTGCCAATTTTGGCTTTGCCAGGGCTGATCACACCCAAAGTATTAGGACCAATCACTCTTACCCCACTTTTCCTCGCCACCGTCAGCGCTTCAGAACTGTCATGGATGGGTATACGCTCAGTGACCACCACCACCAGGGGAATCCCGGCGTCCACCGCCTCTAAAATGGAGTCTTTGGCCGCCGCGGGCGGAACGTACACCAAGGCGGCGTTAATCTCGTGATCTTTCATGGCGGACCGAATGGAATTGTACACCGGAACCCCCTCTACCATTTGTCCGCCCTTTCCCGGAGTAACTCCGGCCACTACCTTCGTACCGTAATTAATCATCAGCCTGGCGGCCACCGATCCTTCCCGGCCGGTAATTCCCTGGATTACTACTTTGGTATTCTCATCAACCAGTATGCTCACCCTGTGCTCTCTCCCCTTCTTGCTGGTTAACCAGTTCAATCAATTTTTTAGCTGCCTGGACCATGGTGTACTCTTCTCCAAAGTATGAAATACCCGCCTCATCGAATATCTTCCGGGCCTCTTCATCATTCAGACCAGTTGCCCGCACCACCATGGGGAATCGTTTGGGATCGATACCCAGTTCCCTGACCGCCTGCACAACGGCCTTGGCCACCAGATCCACCTGGGTGTTGCTGGAGATGTTCCCGGCCCGGATAAAACCTTTCAGCCCCGGCTGGGATAGCACCGTCCGGGCAAGGGCGACAAGTTTTCGCTCGGTGGGATTGCCTCCCATCTCAGTGTAGTTTTTAGGCTTCCCGCCGTATTTGATCAGGGTGTCCATCATCACCAAGCTGCCTCCGCCCCCGCCGCACATGAAACCGATATCACCGCTGTCAAACTCCAAAAACCTGGAGGTTCCCCGGTAAGGGTCAAGCTGATCAGCCTCAATCATTTGCTGTTCCAGGAGGGTAGGCGGGCGCCAGGCCATTTCCTGCCCGTACCGGGCTATATCCTTTAGATCCGGCTGCCGGAAAAGCGCCTCATCGTCAACCGTCAAGACGACGTCGGCGGCGTAGAACTTGCCTTCCGCTGTTTGAATGACGGGGTTTACTTCGATTAGTCTAAGGTCATAGCAGCGGAATACTTTGTAGAGCCGCACCAGCATGTCGGCTGCCGACCTGATTAGTTCGCTTTCCAAGCCGAGCTCCTCCCACAGCTGTCTGGCCTGATACTCCCTTAGCCCTTGCAGGATGTGCACATAGAATTTTTTTATCGAAGCCGGGTCGTTTTTAAACATCTCTTCTATGTCAACCCCGCCGGTGGCACTGACCATGACCATCGGTCCCCGTGTTAAAGAGTCAAAGGTAATGGCGATGTAGAGCTCCCTGGTAGCCTCAAGGCATTTTTCTACCAAGACCTCTTCGCAAGGGTATTCCTTTACCTTGGAGCCGATTAAGCTCGCGGCTATTTCGGCTGCCTCCTGAGCACCGAATGCTTTTTTTACAGCCCCTACCTTTCCCCTGCCGCCTACAGGCACCAGGGCCTTTATCATCACCTTACCACCATATTCCCTAGCGGCTTCCATGACTTCTTCTATGTTTTTGCAGGCCCTTCCCTCAGGCACCGCTATACCCATCTTTTTCATCAGCTGCTTGCCGTGATGCTCCAAAATTTTGGCCATTTAAATACCCCCGTCAAATAGTTTTAGCCACCGCCAGAAAAGGCCAAAGGGCCTTCACGCCGATTCCGAACAGGATTATCCCGATACCTCCCAGCACCCAAAAAAGTGCCGCCTGGTTTTTCACGCCCACCCCAAAATCCAGCAACACTATCCTCAGCCCGTTCAGGCCGTGGTATAGCACAACTGCCAGCAGAACCAGGTCCAGGCTTATAAAAAACGGACTTTCCAGGCGCGCCATAACCTCGTCAAAGCGTATTCTCCCGCCCGCGCTGGCAAAGTGAATAACAAATATATGCAGCCCTAAGTAAAAAACCAGCCCTACACCCGTCACCCGCTGAAAAAACCAGGCCCAGACCCCAAGCCCGCGGGCGCTTTCAACCCACGGTCGGATACCGGCATTTTTTTGATTTAATCTTGACGAAATCACCTTAAAATTACCTCCTCCCCCTTAGATACTTTTCATTTGTGCACTACTGGCGTATTTTGAGCGACCCCAACTAAACGCCCTCTTGAGGCGGTCTACTGTGACCATCCTGCGCATAGAAAATATGGATTCTGCCGGCTTAAGATCCCACGGACAGACATCCACGCAGCGGAACAAAGCGTCGCAGCCCCACAGGCCGCTGTCGCTGTCGAGCATTTTTAAGCGTTGCTCAGAAGCCTCGTCCCTGGGGTCGCATAGGAACCGGTACGCTTCCTGCATGGCCTGGGGTCCAAGATAGCATCTCTCCCGCCTGGTCACCAAGCAGCCAGCATAACACCCCGCGCACAAGATACAGGTGATGAACTTTTCTATAATCTTTGAAGTCTTTTCTGTAATCAGTATTTCTTTTTGCCGTTTCCCCTCGGCACTGATCAGCCAGGGTTGAATTTTTTTGTAGGCGTCCCAGAAAGGCTTGAGATCCACCACCAGATCCTTGATCACCGACAGGGTAGGAAGGGGCTTAACGGTCACGATTTGGGTTTTCAATTCCCACATCTTGGTACGGCAGGCCAGCCTTATTTCCCCGTTCACCCTGACCGCGCACGACCCGCAAACTGCACTGCGGCAAGCATACCTGTAAGCCAGTGAGGGATCATGGTGCTGCCGGATGAAATGCAGACCCTCCAGCACAGAAGCGTCTTCCTGTAGTTCAACTTCATACTGGACTTCACGTGGCTGATAGTCAGACTCCGGGTGAAAACGCTGCACCCGGAAAGTGTACCACTGCATTGCCATTCAACTCCCGCCCAAGAAGTTTAATAGGACCTTTCCGAAGGCTGGAACCGGGTAATGGTAACAGGTTCATAATCAAAACAAATTCCATCTCCATCGGAAAAGGCCAGGGTGTGCTTCAACCAGTTGACGTCATCCCGATCTGGATAATCGGTCCGGTAGTGGGAACCACGGCTTTCTTTTCGCCTCAGCGCCCCTAAAGTAATAATCTCAGCCAGAGTTAACATGTTTTCCAGTTCGAGAATTTCAACCAGTTCATTGTTATACAACATCGATTTCTGTATAATTCCCACGCGCCTGCTGCGCTCCTGAAGCACCTTGATTTTTTCCAGGGCTTCCTCCAAACCCTTTTGATCCCGGAAAATGCCGACTTTTTGAATCATCACCTGACCCAGTTCTTTCTTCAGGGCAAATGAGCTTTCTCCTCCATTGTCCCGAGTACAAATTTCCCGGAGACGTTTTTCTTCGGCCAGCAACTCCCCTTCCGAAACATCTGGATAACCCACTTGCCTACACCACTCCAAGGCGGTTCTTCCTACTCTACGACCAAACACAACTGTCTCCTGAAGGGAGTTTCCACCTAGCCTGTTGGCACCCTGGACACTGACACAGGCGCATTCCCCGGCAGCGAAAAATCCTTCCAAGCCGGTGCGGCCGTCAACGTCGGTTTTAATCCCCCCCATGGAATAATGCTGAGCCGGCTGAATGGGGATGCATTCCTTGATCATGTCCACCCCAGCGAAACGGATGGCCAGTTCTCTGTTCTTGGGCAGGTACTTCATGATTTTTTCAGCCCCCAGGTGTCTTAGATCCAGATAAACGAATTCCTGCCCCCCGATGCCCCGCCCCTCGTTTATTTCGGTCTGGATCCCGCGGGCCACGATATCTCTGGTGGCCAACTCGTATTTCTGGGGAGCATATTTACCCATAAACCTTTCCCCGTCCCCGTTTATCAGATAGCCACCGGAAGTCCGGCAGGCCTCGCTCATCAGTATGTTGGTTTGATATAAGGAGGTAGGATGGAACTGGATAAACTCCATGTCCTTCAATACCGCACCGGCCCGGAAAGATATGACCATCCCGTCCCCAGTAGTATTCAGAGCGTTGGTAGACCTGCCGTATACCTGCCCGCAGCCGCCGGTACAAAAAACCACCGCTTTTCCCCTAACGAACTTCATATCTCCCGCAACCAGATCGAAGACCGTCACGCCTACCGCCCGCTGTCTGCCGTCCAGAATCAGTCTGGTGACCACCCACTCGTCGAACAGGTCCACTTCCTGCCGCAGGCACTGGCTGAACAAGGACCTCAGGATAAAGGACCCGGTTTTGTCGGCGGCGAAAATTAACCGGGCGTAGTTTTGTCCACCGCTGCCGCTGGGCTTGTCGGCATATCGGCCTGCCTTGTCCCTAGTGTACATAACCCCGAACTTTTCCAGTTCTAGGGTCACCTCGGCGCCCTCCCTGCACAAAACCTCGACAGCACTCTGGTCGCCTAGGTAATCACCCCCCTTGACGGTGTCAAACATGTGCGCCTCCCAGGTGTCGCCTTCCCGGAAGGCAGCGTTAATGGAGGTGGCCATCACTGACTGGGCCCGCATGGGGTGGGTTTTAGAGATCACCGCCACCCTAGCCGACCGGGAGCACTCCACCGCCGCGCGCAGCCCGGTGATCCCGGCTCCCACAATGACGATATCGTAAGTTAGAACTTCCACTTCTTTTTACTCCTCGCCAGGATTATAGTTTTTAAAACAATCTGCCACCTGCGGTACCCCCGGTAGTGAAGGGGGCCAGTATACGTACCGATAGTCTGGGTGAATATTCAAATCCACATAAATATCAGCCAGCCTCCGGCCCACCTGCTCCATGGTTTTGCCGTACAGGTTGTCGCCGCTGGCGTCAATGGCTACGATCAGTGCCCCCAGGTTCTCCACCTCCAACTCCCAGACGGCCTCGGGCAGACCCATCTCAGCCCAGTGCACAGCAATCACCCTCCTTACATTTTGGGCATAGACACCGGCGCACCCCCCTACTGTAGCCAAAAAAACCGATCCAGTCCTTTGCAAGGCCGCAATAGCCTCCGGCCCGAGGCCTCCCTTGCCGATCACGGCCTTTACCTGGAACTCCTCCAGGAGGCGGGGGGTAACACCGGTAAAGCGGTAACTGGTGGTGGAGCCGACCGAGGTAACTTCCCAATTATCCCTGTCCCTTCTGACCACTGGCCCGCAGTGCCAGACTGCCGCTCCCTTCAGATTCATCGGGGGGGTTAAGCCCCTATCCGCGTTACTGAAAAGAAGCTGGTGGGCGCTATCCCGCATGGTGAAGACGGTTCCATTCAGATAAACTATATCCCCCACTCGCAATAGACTAACTTCCTTGTCTTCCTCCAAAGGAAAACTAATATGCCTAATCACCATTTTCACCTCGATGGGTTATCCACTCTATTTTCCCGCTCTTGTAAAACCTAGCGGTGGCAAAGCGGTTCGGCCAGCAACTGAAGGCCACGGCCACGGGAATTGAGGCGGTGTGGGACCCGCAGCACTCCATATGTACGGCCAGCACCGTTGTATCCCCGCCCAAACCCATCGTTCCGATGCCGGTTTTGTTTAATGCATTGAACAGGTCCTTTTCTAGTTCGGCCATAGCCGGGTCGGGGTGAAACCGTCCCGGCGGCAACCGCTTCAAAGCCTTAAAAGCCAGGTTAAGGGCCATATCGGGGTTACCTCCCACCCCCACTCCAATGGTGGTGGGAGGGCACGGAATACCCCCCGCCATGGTTACGAAATCGAAAACCACCTTTTTTACTCCCTCCGCCCTCGGCATGGTTGGGGCCAGGGTAACTACCCCCGACCTAAAAGCTGATCCGCCACCCCTCAGTAAAGCGGTAATTTCGAGGTAATCCCGACCATAGCAATAGCCGTAATATATGTAAGGAACCCCCCATCCAGTATTGGTGCCCGGGTTATCCTTAGTCAAGGGATGTACAACATTTTGGCGCAAAGGAAGTTCACGAGCTACTTTTTGAACTGCAGCGGTAAAAATTGAATCAAAGTCAACATTCAGTGGAAATTCCGAACCGATATTTACTTCAAACGCCGGAATGCCGGGGTCTTGACATATACTCAACTTTTTTTGCTTGGCTATGTCCAAGTTCCGTACAATTGTTTGCAACTGCGCCTTGGCTGTATGGTCATTTTCCTTTTCTTCAGCAAGATGAATTACTTCTTCTACCTCGACCGGCAGTTGGGTAGCCGCCTGAACCAAGAGCTTTTCAGCAATTTCTCTAATAGCAATTTCCAACGACATATTTTACTTTTCTACCCTCCCTAACCGCAGGCAATAATTCCATTTTCACCCCGGAATTTTTAACTAACATTTGCCCCCATAAGCTTTGATATTTCTCGGGATGCATGTTTGACTAGCTCAATATACAAATCAACTTTATCAGACGTAAATTTGCTAACCGGACCCGATATATTAATGCATCCTACGAGATTGTTTAAATAATTAAATATCGGGGCAGCAACAGTAGAAATCCCTACTCCTAACTCATCAACCGTATAGGCATAACCTTTGACCCGTATATCGGCCAACTCTTTTCTGAGTAAATCCACTTTGATATTTCCGGCCTTGGGATTATATAAAATTTGCGTCTTGATAATCTCCTCAATCTCATCTTCAGGCAGAAACGCCATTAAGACTTTTCCTGTAGCCCCTTTGTATAGCGGGCTTCTCGCCCCAATAGGCAGGTAATATCTAATGATTCCCTGGCTTTCAATTCTCTCGATACAAACCCTGCTCTGCTCCTGGACGATATTCAAAGACACTGCCTCCCCAGTTTTGGCGGCGATGTCTTTCATGTATGGCAGGGCAACTTTTCTCAAATCCATTTGATTAATCACGATTGATCCCAACTGGAAGATTTTGAATCCCAATGAATATTCGTGTGTTTTTTCATTCTGTTGAACCAATCCCTTTGCCTCTAAAGTTCTCAGAATCCTGTACGTAGTCGTTTTGGGAAGCTTAACGGTCTCAGAAATTTCAGCAAGACTTAAGGTGGGCTTTGGGGAGATAAAAGCAAAAAGAATATCACACGTTCTTTCTACCGATCTGACTGTTTCATTATCAAAATCCGGCTTTCCTTTCCTGTTAGGCAAGATACAGACACCTCATATTCCACTGTGCGGAATGGTATTTCGTTTTTTATTTGTCTAAAAGCTAGCATGCCTAGGATTTATACGCAAGCCAAAATTTTACTCAAATTTTACTAAATATCTAGAATAAATTTGCCTTCCTTATTATTTTTTTAGATTACTTAAATTATCAAAAGATTTTAACCGAAAATAATGGGGCATTTTGACCATAGCAAAAAAGAGATAAAAACACGAGGGAATTTTCGTCTATTAGACATCTTTTTATGTCCAAAAACCATCGTATAACACAACATTTCCTTCGCATTAGGGCCGTAATACGAACATGTAATGCGAAGAAAAGTCGCGCCCGGCGGGTAAACCTGATTCTGGGCGCGACCCTAAACCTCCGAAATCTCCAGCGCCCTGGCCTTGTCGCGAAGAGAAGGCTTCGTGTAGATGGCCGTGATGGAAACGTTGGCGTGCCTAAGGATGTCGGCAACCAGGTCGTAGCCCGACCTGATCAGATTCGTCGCGCAGGTATGCCTTAACACGTGCGGGTGAACATCCAGGCCCGCAAACCTGGCATAATTTTTAATGATCCCTTCCGTGTGCCTTGTCGATATGTGGCCGCCGTTGCGGTTCGGGAAGAGCCACTGGTTGCTTTTTGGATACTTCTGATCTCTTTCCGCGAGCCATTCTTTAAGCGCCTTCCTGGCTTCTGGCGGGATCGGCACCTCGCGGTATTTATTGCCCTTTCCGGAGCGGATAACAACTATCCCGTACCTATCGCCGATCTCCAGGTCATCCACCTGGAGATTGACCGCTTCGCCACCCTTAACCCACAGGACATCAAAAGTCGGACAAGCGCCAGATCCCTCACCTTTCCTCTGCGCTCGACCTCTCGGAGTAGTTTGTTTTGCCGCTTTCTTTCGAGTGCTTTAGGGTTCGATTTTTGACCTAGCCGCTTTTTCATCCCTCGATTTCGAAGGAATTCCCGGCGGAAATCTTAATTTTTGTTCCGTCTAATTTGGTTGTCGAACTTTGTCGCATCAGATCAAAAAATTCTTTCATAAGTTGCCAATATTATCCTGTACTTTTTCTACTGAAATATTCTATCATAAAAAAAGAACATACGTTTGGGGAGGCTATAAACACGTATGTTCGAGCGAATTTTAAAAGAAGTAAAAATACTCATTGATAAGCACGGCCTCCTTCACCCCCGTGAATTGGCCGAGTACCACGGCCTGCTCGTCTTGCAGATCCCGTACCGCCGCGTCCACGGTCTCTCACTCTCTTTCGGCGGTCTCCGCGTGGTCGCCGTGGACCCGTCGCTCCCGGCACAGCGGCGGAACGGAGCATTGCTCCATGAAACCGCGCACCAGGTACTCCACCCGGGGACGGTCAGGTTCTTCGTCGAGGAGAACCTTTTCGAGCGGCCCACGAAATACGAGTGGAGGCGCACCTTTTCGCGCTTCTCTATGCTCTTCGGCGGGACAAATGGGGGTTCGAAGAGTGCGGGTGCGACGTCTTCCGCTTTGCGGAGATGTACGGTTTGCCGTACAGGGCGGCGGAGGTAGTGGCGTGGAATTTCGGAAAACTACGCGAATTTGTTCGGTGCTAAGAACGACGCGGCTTGCGGGGAAAAAGGTATAAAATGTAAAGTGTACTTCACAAAATGAGGGGTAAAAATGTAAACTAAGGGGTATGAAAGGAGCGGGTTGATTTGGGAAACGCGGATTTATGGGTAAAAATTGACGATAAAGTAATCCACGCCAGAAGGTACATACCGGAAACGGAATGTTTGGATTGTCCGTACAGCAAAAACGGAAAGTACTGCAGGGAATTTACGAGCACGCGGGAATGCAAGAAACATCCTAAAGAGAAGCATATCGAGGATATACTTAGGATAATCAAAGAGTGTGAGGAGAGGGAAAAAGAGGGGTCGGAAGCGTAGGGTTGCCCACGGCAAACGGTAAGAAGCGGTGCAGAAAATAAGGGAGGTATTGGAAAATGGCTAAACGCGGCCACGGGGAAGGAACCATTTACAAGCGGAAGGACGGCAAATGGGAAGCGAAGGCCAGCATCGGCTACGACCCGGCCACGGGCAAGCTGAAGCGGATCACGAAGTATTTCGAGACCCGGAAGGAGGCCCAGGATTGGCTGGCCCAGGTGCAGCACGAAAAGAATACGGGACAGATTTGTGGAACCGGATAAAATCACCTTGGGGACTAGCTGGACCGGTGGCTGAACAACTACAAAAAGACCCGACTGCGCCCCACCACCTGGGAGAACTATGAAACCATGGCCCGCGTACACATCAAGCCCGCTATCGGACATATCCCGCTCCAAAAACTCCAGGCGGGGGACCTGCAAAGGCTATATAACCAGAAGCTGAAGGAGGAAAAATCAAGCGCCACCGTCCACAAGATCCACCAGGTAATCAACGGGGCGCTGCGGCAGGCGGTAAGGGAGCAACTTATTTATCGGAATGTGAACGAGGCAACGGAACTGCCCCCGCTAAAGTACAAGGAAATCTCTCCCCTAGAGGCAGAGCAGGCGCAAAAGTTTTTGGCGGTTGCCGAGCAAGACCGGCTGTATGCGGCCTTCCTGCTGGAACTGGGAACCGCTCTGCGGCGCGGCGAACTTTTAGCCCTGCGCTGGCAGGATGTAGACCTGGAGAACGGAATGGTTTACGTTAACCAGACAGCCTGGCCCGCGTCCGGGACGAGAACGGCCCCCGGAAAAAAAGCTGGTATATAACCCCCCAAAGACCGAGAAAAGCAAGGCCGGCGTGCCCACACCCGAAAACATCATTTGGGAACTGGTGAAGCACCAGATCAGGCAGCAGGAAGAGAGGGACTTTTTCAGCAAGGAGTACAGGGATAACGGACTGGTTTTTTGCAGCGAGAACGGCGGCCAGTTAGACCCACGCGCTTTCACCAGGCGCTATGAGCGGCTATTAAAAAAAGCAGGCATACCGAAGACCAGCTTTCACAACCTGCGCCATACCTTCGCCACGCTGCTCCTGGAAGCTGGCGAAGAAATGAAGACGGTGCAGGAGCTTCTCCGGCACGCCAGGCTGAACATCACGGCTGACATCTATACCACGGTAACTGAAAAACTGAAGAAGAAGGCATCGGCGAAGATAAACGACATCCTCTTCAATGGAAAACCTGGCCGGGAATAAACCCCGGCCATTTTTCATTGCAGTAATTTTGCAGTAAAACCGTCTTTTTGCAGTAACCTCCGATCCCTGCAACCCTTGATTTTCCTGGTGGAGCTGGCGGGAATCGAACCCGCGGCCTCTTCCATGCCAAGGAAGCGCGCTCCCTCTGCGCCACAGCCCCATTTGCCGGTGACAATCCTAATTATAGACGACCGCTTAACAATTGTCAAGTCTTGCGGCCAAAAGTTACTCGCCCACCCATTTTTCCAACACTTTGCCTCCCTTGCCCCGCACGCCGGTATAGTAACGAACGATTCGCCAGACGTGCTCTTCTTCGTTGTATTTAACGAAACGATCCTCATAAACGCCGCTGGGGTCGTAATACAAGGTATTTGCATAGCCAATCAAAACAATTACCTCTTTTTCCGGGAAGATATTGCTTACCTCGCGCATTACTGCCGCGGTGAACTCGAGAACAGCCTCCGGCTTGTTTTTAAAGTCGACGTCGCTAAAAGTAAAATATTTAAAGGGATCGACTGTGCCGAAAACGTATAATAAATTCTCCCTGCCGCCCGGCCCCGGTGAAAAATCGCCGGCGGAATATTGCAGCCTGACGGGAGTCTGGTTGACGGCAATCGCCCCGCAGTCCTGCTGCAGCTTTTCGACCAGCTTCGCATATTGCGGAGCGGTTTTGTCCAGGGGATTCAGTCTTCCGGACTTCAGAAAAGCCGCCAGGGATATCTCGATCCTCGGAAACATTCTGGCCAGCAAGGCGGCGGCCTCGGCCCTGGTCAACGTCCCCCGCGGACGAAAAGTGCCTTCGGGGTATCCCGCCGCCAGACCCTGCTCCACCGCCCAGCCCAGCATATTCTTCAACTCCGGCGCGATCTCCCCGTGATCCTGAAACTTTGCGGCCAAAATGCCCGGGTTAACCGGACTTTTCCGGTCGTCCTGCCTTGCTTTCAGCAGGGCGGCGAGGGCCTGTTCCCGCGAAATCGGCTCCGCGGGCTTAAACAGGCGGCCGCCTTCCGGCCCCGGAAAATCCCCGATATAGGCATAACCGGCGCCGACTGCCGGGGCGTACCACGCGGAAAGTTCCACATCATGATGAGTGGGCTTGTCCAGGGGCGCAGCGGCCAAACCCGCCACCCTGGTCAGCAGAGCCGCAAACTCTGCCCTGGTAAGGGTGCTTTCCGGACGAAAAGTGCCGTCGGGATAGCCCGCCAGAATTTTGCGTTCAACCAGTTGCTTGATTACATCAAATGCCCAGTAATCTTCCGGCACGTCCGAAAAGGTGCGGGTCGTTTCCCGCGCCGGCTCTGTTGGCGCCGCGCCGAACGCGGCGAAAATGGTGCGGCCGGTCAAAAACGCCCCCGAAAGCAGAACGAAACCTGCTAAAAACGGCAAAATCAGCCCCTTGAACAACGTTTTCACCAGTTTTCCCTCCACCTATCCGGTTATCAGCAAGGGCAAATAGAGCAATAAGTTGCTCCTATTCATGATAGACGTTTGCGGCAAGGAAAAAGTTCCCGGTTTTATGATTGTTTTTGTGCTATAATATTTTTGGTGACAAAAAAATGCCCTTTGATGGTTTCGTCCTGGCCGCCATTCGCCAGGAACTGGCGGAAAAATTAACCGGCAGCTGCATCGACCGGGTCTACCAGCCCGCCGCCCACACGCTGGTCCTTATCCTGCGGCGGGGAAGGGACCGCCGGCGTCTGCTGCTGTCCGCCCACCCGACCAACGCCCGCGCGCACCTGCTGACGGCGCCGGTGGAAAACCCGCCCTCTCCGCCGTTATTTTGCCTGGTGCTCCGCAAGCACCTGGAAGGAGGCCGCGTCCAGAAAATTAGCCAGCCTGGGCTGGATAGAATCCTTATCCTGGAAATCGAAGCCAGGGACGAAGCGGGGGCGCCGGCCAAAAAACGGCTCGTCTGCGAAATTATGGGCAAGCACAGCAACATTATCCTGGTTGACGAAAAAACCGGCCAGATCGTCGACGCCATCAAGCGCTACTCGCACGCCCTGAGCCGCTACCGGGAGGTGCTGCCGGGAAGGCCCTACCTTCCTCCGCCCGCTAAAGGCAAGCGCAACCCCCTCATCCTCCGGGAAGAAGAATTCGAGCAGACCGTCTTAAGCCAGCCCCTGGAATTGCCGTTAGCCGGCGGCCTGGCGGCCTGCCTGGACGGCTTTAGCAAAACGCTGGCCAGGGAAGTGGTCCACCGGGCCGGGTTGCCCGCGGAAATGGTTCTGGACGAATGCGGGGAGTATGAACTAAAAAAGTTGTGGCAGGCGCTGCAGGAATTAATGATCCCGGCCCGAAAAGGACAATTTGACCCCACCCTGGTGATCAACCACATTATTGATTTTGCGGCCTTCGATCTCACGCACCTGGCCGGATCCCGCAAAAAAGGGGAAATGAACGCCCTGGTGGAAGTGTTTTACGTCCAAAAAGAAAAGGAGGAGGAAATCAACAGGCAAAGGTACTCTCTGCTCAAGCTCGTGCGCAAAGAATTAAAGAGCCTGCGCAAAAAACTGGCCATCCAGGAAGAGCAGTTCAGCACAGTTCAAGAAGCGGATAAATACAGGCTCTACGGCGAACTCCTCATGGCCAACCTGCACCGGTTGGACAAGGGCCTGCCGGAGGCCGTTCTGGAAAACTTTTACGATCCGGAAAACAAACCTGTTTTGATCCCGCTGGACCCCGCCAGGTCGCCCGTGGAAAATGCCCGGGCCTACTTTAAAAAATATAGCAAGGCAAAGCAGGCCGGGCAGAGAGCGCAGGCGGTGATTGGCGATCTTCAAAAAGAGCTTGACTACCTGAGCGGCGTAGAAACCAGCCTGGAGCAGGCCGACAGCCTTGCGGACTTGCTGGAAACCGGCGAAGAACTGGCCGAACAGGGTTATTTACCGAAGCACGAGAAGATCAACCGGAAAAAAATCGGCAAACTTGCCTGCACCCCCGAACTTTTAACTTTCACCTCCTCCGACGGATTTACGATCCTGGTGGGGCGAAACAATAAGCAAAACGACTATTTGACCACGCGCCTGGCCAAAAACAACGACCTGTGGCTGCACACCAGGGACATCCCCGGTGCCCACGTGATTATCCGGGCGGAGCAACGGCAGCCAACCCCCACCACCCTGAGGGAGGCCGCGGCCCTGGCCGCCTACTACAGCCAGGCCAGGCACTCCCAAAACGTGCCCGTAGATTATACCCTGCGGAAAAACGTCCATAAACCGCGCGGCGCCCGGCCCGGCTTCGTTATTTACAAAGAACAGCGCACCATTACCGCCGACCCGGACGAGGAACTGGTGGAGCGCTTAAAAAGACAATAGCCCCGCCTACCGGCTGCTCAGGTACAAGATCAGGGCCGTGACGATCATAACAATAAAAAGAACCATCGTGAGTCCGCCGAAATTAGTCAGCGGCTTTAAACGAATCCCCTCTTCCTCCGCCTTTTCCCGCAAATAACGGTAAACTTTGAGCCTGCCGACCACATCCATCACCAGGCTGTCCACCAGGTCAGGCTCGCCCCCTTTTGTCAAAAGGCTGCGCCCCGTTATTTCCACCCACCGCGCTTCTTCTTCCGCGGCCAGTTTTAACCGCAAATAATTTTTAAACTCCTTTTCCCGGGGCTTCATTGTCTGAAAAAAGATTCTGCGCTCCGCCCTGGTGAGTTCCCTGGTGGTTTTCAGCAAAAGGCGCTTTTCTTCCGGCAAAAGGTTAAATTGCCCGGCAAGCAGTTCGGCAAATTCGCAAGACAAGGAGCCCCCTCCTTCGCCAATTAAATATATATAACATAAACCTTGTACCTGAACGGCTGCCCCGTGAATATTGTAATATTATCCATATTAAAATAAAAGGAAAAACCGGGTCCGCCAGCGAATTTTTTCCTAAGCAAAAGCCGGGGGGAATGAAATTGGAAGTCTACGCACTGGTCGGCCCCAGCGGGACGGGGAAAAGCCACCGGGCCATATCTGTAGCGCACCAACTGGATGTAGACGTAATCATCGACGACGGCCTGATCATTCAGGATACCCGCATTCTCGGGGGCTTTTCGGCCAAGCGCCAGCCGACGCGCATCGGGGCCATCCGGGCGGCGCTTTTCTTAAACGACGAGCACGCGCAGCGGGCAAAGGAAATTATTCGCCAACTGCGGCCGAAAAAAGTGCTCATTCTGGCCACTTCCGGCCGCATGGCCGAAAAAATCGGGGAGCGCCTGGAACTCCCGCCGTTAACCAAAAAAATTGCCATTGAAGAAATCGCGTCCCAGAAGGAAATTCGCAAAGCGCGTATCGAACGAACCCAGCACAGCAAGCACGTTATCCCGGCACCGGCCGTAGAGGTTAAAAAAAGCTTTCCGGAAACCCTCATCGACCCTTTAAAAATATTTTTCCAGCGCAAGGGCGCGCCGGAAAAGCGCGCCTGGCTGGAGCAGTCGATCGTGCGGCCCACCTTCACCAGCCACGGGAAACTGATTATTACGCACGGCGCCCTCGCGGCAATCGTCGCCCGGGCCGCCGAAGAAGTCCCGGGGGTAAAAAGCGCCGGAAAGATAAATATTACTCAACAAGAGGAGGGTGTAATTATCGAATTACACCCCGCCGTTTACTACGGCCACCACCTGTTTAAAATCAGCCGGAAAATCCAACTGGCCGTGAAAAAAAGAGTGGAAGAGATGACCGGCCTGACGGTAAAGGCGGTCCACGTCTTCATTAAGGAACTTGGTTTCGCCAGGCCGGCAGAGAGTTAAACCATCTGCAAAAATGCTTAAGTCAAAAAACGCTTACCCCGCCTGGGGCAATGGCGTTGTCTTTATTTCCGGTTTATTTACGCCCTGGTGGCGAAAACGTGGTTGCCGATCTGGGCAATCACGGGCAACTGCCGGATCCATTTATCGGTCGCCGTGCGCGGGTTATAAAAAAACAGCGCGCCGTTGGTCGGGTCCTTCCCCATTAAAGCCTGGAGCGCAGCGTTGATGGCGACTTCGTCCGGCTCCAGGTTAATCGAGCCGTCCGCCACCGGGGTAAACTGGCAAACGTAAGGGCCGCTCTGCATAATTACTTCGCGGATTGTTTTCGGGAAATGGGGGCTGGCCACCCGGTTGAGAATTACCGCCCCAACCGCAACCTGCCCGGTAAAACTTTCCCCGCGGGCTTCCGCATAAATTATCCGGGCCAAAAGCAGCAAATCGTCGCGGGAGATATTTCCCCGGGAAAGCGCTTCCGGCACCATTCCCGCCGTACGGCCGGGAATAAGCAGAACCTCTCCCGGCCGGATCAAGGTGTGGGAAAGCTTGTTGGCTTTGATCAACTGCGGTAAAGGTACGTTAAACTGCTTACTTATTCCCGACAAAGTGTCCCCTTTTTGAACGGTATAACAAACCAGGTTCCGGCAGGCAAACAAATCTTTCTCCTGCGCCTGGGCGCAAAAGATGAAGAAACCTTGCGTAATCAGCAAGGCCAGAACAAGCAAGGCGGTCAATTTTAAATGTTTGGCCACTAACGCTCTCCTTTCTTGGCTCAATAATTAGTTTTTACAAAAGCAAGGCCATTTTATTCATCCATAATATGTAAACTACAATCAATATGAAAATGATATATTCTTAATCATACCAATAAATGATAAAAAAATTAGCCACCCTGGCTTCCAATACTTTTTCATCCAATCTTCAACCTTTTCCCTGCCGCTTGAGAACTCTTATATCAATGTCCACCAACAAGCGGTAGGGGCGACACATCTGGTAGATCCGGGAAGTAGTTCGCTCCCCCAGGTACTCCTCTAAATCTTCCAGGTTGATATTGCTGGTGATAATCACGGGCAGGGAATGGTTGAGGCGGTAGTTGAGGATGGAATAAAGCTTGTTCCGCACCCAGTCGGTGTAATTGTGGGCGCCTAAATCATCCAGGACTAACAGGGGCACTTTCCGGGCGGCGTCCAAAATTTCGTGCTCCGTTAAATCGCCGGGGGCGCGGTTGGAATCATAAGTGGAGCGGATGCGGTCGAGCAAATCCGGCACCACGAGAAATAAAACGGGGCAGCCCTTATCCAGCAGGGCGTTGGCAATGCAGCAAGCCAGAAAGGTTTTCCCGCTGCCCACCGGACCGGTAAAAAGTAGGCCGTCGACGCCGGCTTTTTTAGGAAAGTCCTCGACAAAAGCTAAAGCCGCGCTAAACGTCAGGCGAGCCGACTCGTGATAGCTAATCCCCTTGGGGGAGTCGATAATCTGGCGGGAATAATATTTAAAGCTGAATTTGTCAAAGGTACAGGAACGCAAGGCGCCGGGCAAACAGGAATCGGAAAACCGCCTGCGGATTGCCCTTTGGGCCGAGCAATTACAGGGAACGGCCAGATTTCCCTGGACAATTACCCCGCGGTCGCGGCAAACCTTGCACAATTCCAACTTACGAGCCCCCCGGAAAATCGATTCCCGCCAAGAAGCCAGGAACAGGCAGTAAATTACCAGTAATCACCATTTCATAATATTTTCAAAATAACCTTCAACTCAGGTACAGCGCTTTCACCATTTCTTTCTTCCGGCGGCTGCTTGCTTTGCCGCTGTCGTTATTGCCCCCGTTCTTTTGGCGCCTTTGGTCCTGGTAATTGCGATCGTACTCGGCGACCGCCTCCAACGTATGGAGATTATTTTTCTTCCACTTGAGCAGGATGCTGTCGATGTACTTAAAATTATACTTGCCGATTAAGACAGCCCGGCGCAGGGCGTCCAGAACGAGCGCACAATCGGTCTCCCGCGCCCAAAGCCGGATTTGCTCCACTTCCATCGGTGAGAGCGGACGGCCGAACTCCTCTTCAAAACACCTGACCAGGCGGGTTAAATCCGCCTCGGGGACCCCTTTTTCCTCCTGCTCCGCAAGCACTTTCCGGGTTTTTTCAATCTCTTTGACTTTGGCGCACGCCCACGCTTCCGACAGCTTGGCAAAGAGAGGCTCAAAATCGTAGCCGCTCAAAATGGTGCCTTGCGTTTCATCATAGTACTGGGTAATCGTAATGACCTCTTTTTCCAGGAGGCTGGCCAGGTTTCTTTCCACCCGCTCCAGGCCTCCGGCCAGGTACTCCGCCAGCAGTTCCGGCGGCGGAAAAAGAATTTTTTCTTCCATGCGCAGGCGCAAAAGTTGGACGAGCACCATCATTTCTTCGTCGGTGATATCGATCTTCGTATAGTACCGTAACAGCAGATTGGGGATGCTCGTCGTCCCGCAGAGCGTAAGATCAGTACCAAAAGCCGCCGTAATGTTGCCTTCTCTATATCTCTTCAAGGTCTTCCGGCTCTTCATTTTGTTTGCCCACCTACCCCAGTATATTTTATGGTAAAGGCAGGCGGTTTGTCCAGGTGTAAAAAAGCCGTCAAATTTGGATTTGCGTCTGGCAATCGGCAAAATTTATCTGCTTTTGGCGAAAAATGTTAAAATTATAAAATAGTTGCCCGCCGGGAAGTAAAAACACTTACCCGCAGGCCCATTTCATTTAAAAGCTGCGCGGCTTCGCCCGTGCAATACCCCAAATCGGTTTTTTTGTGCGCGTCGGACCCAACGGTAAAAATTTGCATCCCGGCCTCTTTGGCCAGCGCCAGAATATCCCTGCTCGGATGAAATTCCGCCAGGCCGCGGCGGCGGCTGGACGTGTTCACCTCCAGGCCGGTCCCTCTTCCGGCCATCGCGCGAAAAATACCCTCTACCCGCCCGCGATGGAGGTCGTTGATAGCCGGGCCGAAAAATTCGTAGCCGTAGCGTTTATAAAGATCCAGGTGGCCGATGCAATCAAAAAGCCCTGATTCCACCGCCTCTTGCAAAGCGCCGAAGTAATCCTCGGCCAGGGAGGAGAGATCCTTCCGGGCAAAATAAGCCCGGCATTCCTTGAGGGAAGAAATGGCGTGGTGCTCCAGGCAATGGATGGAACCCAGGACGAAATCAAAGGGGTGGCTGCCCACCACCTTTGCGATCGCCGCTTCCGCCCCCCGCTCAAAGCCCACTTCCAGCCCGGCTTTAACGGCCAACCCCGCGCCGGAAAATTCTGCTCTCGCCTTTTCCAGGTCGCGAAAGTAACAGTCCAGCCAGCGATCATTTTCCATGGGGACTATTTTCCCGTTTACCCGGACAAACCAGTCCAGGTGCCGGCGCCGGGGGTCAACCTCCAGGTGCGGGGTAAGGCAGACCTCCCGCAAACCCTTGCGCAGGGCCTCGCGGCAATATTCAAATATGCTCGTATCTTCAGCGTCAATGGAATAACCGGGATGAACATGGTAATCTATCCAATAACCGGCGTGTAGAGTGGCTTTTATAATACTTCCGCTCCCAGGACAGATTTCATTTGCGCCAGCGCCCAGCGGTGGGCCTCCTGGTCAAAGCTGGCCACCCCGTTTGCGTAGACAATGGTCCGGTAGTCGCGGTTGGCCAGTTCCTCAACCGTATACAAGACACAAATATTCGTGCACACCCCCACAACGTGCACTTCCGCCGGTTCCAGATCAGTTAAAATACTGCCCAAATTGGTGCGGAAAAATCCGCTGAAGCGGGTTTTCGGCACCTTTATGGCAAAGGGGTATTCCGCCACCAGGACGCGCAATTCCTCGATCAGTTCGGCCCCGGGGGTACCGAAAACACAGTGCCTGGGAAAGCGCTTGAATTCCAGATCTTCGGGATCGTGGGCGTCCATGATAAAAATTACCGGCAGGTTTTGGTCGCTAAACTCCTTCACCCTGGCAACGACGAAGGGAACAATCCGGCGCGCCGCTTCGCCGCAGGTCAGGGCGCCGTCCGGTTCAATAAAGTCTTTGAGCATATCGATGACCATCAGCACTTTGTCGGGCATAAAATCACTCCCTTGAGAAAATATCAGGCATAAAGAAAAAACTTTAAAAATCGACTTTAGTTTAATTCGTGATGATAAAAATTTTTCCTCTCAAACTGTGCCAAAAATATTGCCCCCCACAATCTTACCATTACTTGTGAAATATTCGCTCATATGTTATTATATCATTCCGGTAAGTAATTTTTTCCTTTGCTTTTCAGTAATATTTAAGCGAGGTGGGGAAAAATAAAAGAAAAAATTAAAGTTCAGGCGTGCCCCAGGGGGCAGCTGATTACCGCGCTGGAAAGGCTGCTCAACGAAGTTAAAAAAGGGTGTTTGGCGATTGGCGACGCCGAGGTAAGCCTGCCCAAAACCGTCGACCTGAAAATGGAACTGGAAGAAAAAGACGGCCAGATCGAATTTGAGCTTGAACTAAAATGGCCGCTTCACCCCCAGGAGGAAGCGGAAACCGAAGGGGAAGCAGAGGAACCAGAGGAAGGAGCAGCTGAAGGGGAAGAGAAAAAGGAGCAAGATCAGGCAGAAAAGGAAGCAAAGGAAGTGAAAAAATAATTAGAACGCAGGTAGCACGGGAATCAGCAGGCGAATCAACAAACGGGAGTGAGGGAAATGGCAGTAAAAATAGGGATTAACGGTTTTGGCCGCATCGGGCGCAACGTATTTCGCGCCGCCCGAAAACACCCGGAACTCGAAATAGTTGCCGTCAACGATCTTACCGACGCCAAAACCCTGGCGCACCTTTTGATGTACGATTCCGTCCACGGAATCTACCAAAATCCGGTTACCGCCACCGAGTCAGGTTTTGTGGTCAACGACCGGGAAGTCAAAGTGCTGGCCGAAAGGGACCCCGGCAACCTCCCCTGGCGGGAGCTGGGGGTAGAAGTGGTCATTGAGTCAACCGGACGTTTCACCGACGGAAAACTGGCCGCCGGCCACCTTGCCGGAGGCGCAAAAAAAGTTTTGATCACCGCCCCGGCCAAAAACGAGGACATCACCATCGTGATGGGAGTCAACGAAGAAAAATACGACCCGGCCGCCCACCGGATCATTTCCTGCGCCTCCTGCACGACCAACTGCCTGGCGCCGGTGGCGAAGGTTCTGCACCGGCGGTTCGGCATCGTGAGGGGGATGATGACCACCGTGCACTCCTATACAAACGACCAGCAGATCCTGGATCTGCCGCACAAGGACCTGCGGCGGGCGAGGGCGGCTGCGCTTTCCATCATCCCGACCACCACCGGGGCGGCTAAAGCGGTGGCCCTGGTTTTGCCCGAATTAAAGGGGAAATTAAACGGAATGGCCATGCGCGTACCCACGCCCAACGTTTCGGTGGTCGACCTGGTGGCCGAACTGGGCCGGCCGGCCACCCGCGAAGAGGTGAACGCCGCCTTACAAGAAGCCGGCGGCGGCGAGCTCAAGGGAATCCTGGATTACTGCGAAGCTCCTTTAGTTTCCCGGGACTTCAACGGCAACCCCCACTCGTCAATCGTGGACGCCCTCTCCACCATGGTCATCGACGGCGTCATGGTCAAGGTAATCGCCTGGTACGACAACGAATGGGGCTACTCCAACCGGGTGGTGGACACGATGATGTACGTGATTAAAAAAGGGCTGTAAGGGAAAAGGCACAAAGGCACAAAGAATTGTGGAAAGTATTTTACTTTGTGCCTTTGTGCCTGTTTACTTTGTGCCTTATAAATTAATGTTTGAATATTTCCGCCAAGGCCGGGCCACCTGCTTGTTTTCCAGCAAGTCGAGGGCCCGGGAGATGAATTTTCTGGTTTCCGACGGCATGATCACGTCGTCGATGTAGCCGCGCTCGGCGCCGCAGTACGGGTTTTCGTAGAGGTCGCGGTACTGCTTGATCCTTTCCGCCGCCACCGCCGCCGGATCTTGCGCGCTTTTGATTTCCTTGGCAAAGATCACGCTGGCCGCCGTTTCCGCACCCACAATGGTCACCCGGGCAATCGGCCAGGCGTAAACGATGTCCGCACCGGTGTCTTTGCAGCACATTCCCAGGTAAGCGCCGGCGAAAGACTTGCGCATAATCACCGTTACCTTGGGTACGCTGGCGTCGATGTAGGCGTAGAGCATCTTCGCCCCGTGCCTTAAAATACCTTTATGTTCTTCGTACGAGCCAATCATGTAGGCCGGGGTATCGTGGAAGTTCACCAGCGGGATGTTGAACAGGTCGCAGAAGCGCACGAACCGGGCCACCTTGTCGGCCGCGTCACAGTCGATCACGCCGCCCATGACCAGCGGCTGGCTGGCCACGACCCCCACCGACCGGCCGTTAATCCGGGCAAAGCCGACGATGACGTTCTGGGCGAAGTCCTTCAAAATTTCAAAGAAAACCCCGTTGTCGACGATTTTCAGCAGCACGTCGTGCATGTCGTAAGGTTCGTGGGCCTCCTCGGGCACCAGCCCATCCAGCTCCGGGATAAGCCTTTCCGCTTCGTCGCCGGTGTCCACGCGCGGCGGCTTTTCCCGGTTGTTCTGGGGCAGGTAACTTAAAAGCTCTTTGGTCTTATCCAGGCAATCCTTGTCGTCCTCCGCCACCACGTGGGTCTGCCCGGTTTTCACCGCGTGCGCCTCGACCCCGCATAGTTCCTCCAGGGTGATTTCCTCACCCAACTGCGTTTTGACGAAGGCCGGGCCGGCAATGCCCATAAAACCGGTTTTGCGGCACTGGAAGACGAAGTCCTGCATTACCGGGTGGTAGGCCTGCCCGCCCAGGCAGGGGCCCATCAACAGGGCGATCTGCGGGATGATCCCGGAAGCGAGAATCTGGGAGCGGAACAGCCAGGCGTAGGCCTCCAGGGTGTCCATCCCTTCCTGCAGGCGGGCGCCGCCGGAGTCGTTCATCCCCACGAAGGGGATGCCCATTTCCTTGGCCATGTCGATGGACTGGGAAAACTTTTTGCCGTGGTACTCGCCAAAAGTGCCGGCCATGGCGGTGTAATCCTCCGCCCCCACCATTACGAGCCGGCCGTTGACTTTTCCGTAGCCGACCACCACCCCTTCAGCAGGGACCTCCCTTTTGTCCATGCCGAAGTGAATGGTACGGTGCTTGACGAACATCCCTATTTCCGTGAAGGTGCCCGGGTCGAAGAAATATTCCACCCTTTCCCGGGCTGTCCACTTCCCGCTTTTGTGCTGCTGCTCGACGGCCTTGGGACCGCCCATCTGCATGATTTTCGCTTTGCGCTGCTTTAACTCTTCGTAACGATCCATAAAATTAACCTCCCTCAGAAAATAGCTTTCCGCCATTAAGTTAAGTGCCTGACACTTAACTTACGCTCTTGCCTCACCTGCGCCGTGTTTCGTTACCAGCCCTTCGCATATGTCGCTCGCCCGGACAAATTCCAGCCCTCGTTTCCATGATTTACGGGGGAACGAACGTTTCCATGAGACACTCCCCCTCTACCTCTGGGTGCCTCTCTTCCCCTGTGCCTATGTCCCTCCGCGCCTCTTTTGCCTTTGTGCCTCTGTGCCTTTTATCTATTCGCCTTCCGGTAGCCCAGCGCGTCCTGGGAAATGATCAGCTTATGGATGTTACTTGTCCCCTCGACGATCTGATAATACTTGGCGTCGCGGAAGAGCCTGGCCACCGGGTACTCCTCCGAGTATCCGTAGGCGCTGTAAATCCGCAAAGCGTAATCGGCGCACTTGTTGGCGGCCTCGCTGGCAAACAGTTTGGCCATGGAGGTTTCCAGGGTATTGGGCGCCCCTTTATCCTTCAGGAAAGCCGCCCGGTAGGTTAAAAGGCGGGCCGCTTCCACATCTACGCACATTTGGGCGATCCAGTCCTGAATCATCTGGAACCGGCCGATTTGCTGCCCGAATTGCTCCCTGGTGGTGGCGTACTCCACGGCCGCGTCGATGCAGGCCTGGCCGATGCCGACGGCCCCCGCCGCCGAGGCCAGCCGCGTATTGTCCAGTTGCTGCATGCAGATGGCAAACCCCTGGCCTTCCTTACCCAGGAGATTTTCTTTGGGCACTTTGCAATTTTCAAAAGTAATGGAGCCGACGGGCGAGGACCAGTTGCCCAGTTTTTCGGTAATCGCTTCGGTGATTACGCCGGGGCTCTTCATATCCACGATGAAGGCCGACATCCCTTTGGCCCGCTGCGCGGGATCCGTGTACGCGTAAACGAGCCCTACATCCGCTACCGGAGCGTAGGAAATCCACATCTTGCTGCCGTTTAAAACGTAATAATCCCCTTCCGGGACGGCCCGGGTCTTCATGGCCGCCACGTCGGAGCCGGCGTTGGGCTCGGTCATGGCAAAGCAGCCGAGGAACTCCCCGCTGCAAAGACCGGGCAGGTATTTCTGCTTCAATTCCTCGCTGCCGTGGCGCCAGATGGTGATGGCCGGGCCCAGCGTGTTGGCGGCAAAAACGAGCCGCAGGGAGCTGTGCACCCTGGCGATCTCCTCGGCCAGAATGGCCAGGGCCAGATAGCCCAGACCGTTGCCGCCGTACTCTTCCGGGATCACACACCCCAAAAAGCCCAGCTCACCCATTTTTTGCACCAGGTCGCGGCGGAAGCGGTGGGCCTTGTCGTCGGCGTCGACGGCAGGTTTTACTTCGCTAACGGCAAAATCGCGGGCCAACCGCCTGATGTCTTGTAATTCTTCGGGCAAGTCAAAGTTCATCCGAATCTCCTCCTTTAAAAAATAGCATTTTTAACAGGTTCTTCCAGCGGCCGTCTCAGTCCAGCTCGCTGTGCCTTTGTCCCTTTGGGCCTTCCTGCCTCTTCCGAATAAGCAGGGCGTCGGCTACCTTGACCCCCTTTCCACCCCTTATGATTGCTTAAAATAGCCCATTTTTTGGGATAAGCGATCGGCAGCGGACTTTACTTCCCTGATCAAAACCGGCAACCTGTCGCCGGGAAACCGGCTCTTGAGACCAATGATCCCCAGCGAAGCCTTGACCGCACCGGAAAAATCGCGAACGGGGGCGGCGATGCCGATCCCGTAATCAAGATAGTCGCCGTAAGAGACGGCGTATCCCTGCTCCCTGATCTTTTTGATCTCTTCGAAAAGCATCCGCGGGCTGACGTTTTTGAATTCTTCCTGAGCGGCCATTTCCAGCAAATACGCCCGGATAAATTCTTCGTCCATAAAAGAGAGCAGAGCCTTCCTTGCGGCGCCGTTGTGCAGCGGCATTTCTTTGCCGACCAGCTCAATCACCTTCACCGGATGGGGCCCTTCGACCCTTTCCAGAAAAACGCCCATTTTTCCCTGCGCGACCGTCAGGTAGGAGTCTTCACCGGTGCGCACCGTGAGTTCCTTCAGGACGGGCAGGGCCGTTTTGCGCAGGTCGAGCATTCCCCTGACCTGCAGGCCCATTTTCAAAAGCTGCGGGCCCAGCCGGTAATTTTTTGTTCCGGGGTCCTGTTCCACTACCCCGAACTCCTTAAACGTCTGCAAAAGCCGGTGGGTTGTGCTGGGCGGAAAACCTGTCCGGCCGGCAACTTGCTTGATGGATAAACCATTTTCCGACCCTTCTTCGGAAATGACCAGCAGGATTTCTAAACCCTTCCGCAAAGTATTACTCATAGAACATCAACCGTTCCACATAGTAAAACCTATTCCAGCATGTGAATAAAACTTAAAGAATAATATTAGATAATTCCTCTTGTATTTCCTGCCGGCCGGTCAAAATTTTCTTCAGTTTTCTCTTTCTCCGGAAGGTACAGCCGCTCTTTGCCGCACCGCCGCTTTCCCGCCCCGGAACACGTTCAGCGCCAGACCAAGACCGATGAGACCGATTCCAATCAGGTCGGTAAAGAGACCCGGGTAAATACACAAAAGGGACCCCGCCAGCAGAAAAACCCTCTGGATTTTGCTTGCCGGCCGCGCCAGGTACCCGATCGTGCCGGCCGCCAGCGCCAGCACCCCGATGGAAGCCGAAGCAGTAGTCCAGATAATGTCCAGGAATTCACCCCTGGCCAGCAGGGTGGGGTGGTAAGCAAACATGAACGGAACGATAAAGGCAGCCAGCCCGATCCGGCAGGCGGTAAAACCGATGCGCATGGGATCGTCGCGCGCAATGCCCGCCGCAGCGTAGGCGGCCAGCGCCACCGGCGGCGTGATGGCGGAGATGATGGCGAAATAAAAGACGAACAGGTGCGCCGCCAGGGGAAGGATGCCCATTTTCGCCAGCGCCGGCGCCGCCATTGTACCGGTGACGATGTAAGCGGCGGTGGTGGGCAGCCCCATGCCCATGATCAACGCCACTACCGCGGTCATCAGCAGGGCCAGCCAAAGCGTCCCCCCGGCCAAAGAGATGATGATCGCGGAAATCTTCAGGCCGACGCCCGTTAAATTAATGCTGCCGATGACGAGCCCCGCCGCCGCGCAGGCCAGGGCTACGGAAATGGTGTTCCTGGCCGCCGCCACCGCTCCTTCCTGGAACCGCCGCCAGTTCAGCCAGGTTTCCCGGCGGAAGAAAGAGACGACGAACATGGCGATAATGGCGTAGAACCCGGCGCGAATGGGGGTGTACTGGAGCACCGCCAGGTAATAAATCAGAACCGCCAGCGGGATCAGGAAGTGCCCCCCTTCGCGCAGCACCTTCCAGAGATTCGGCAGCTGCCCGCGGGGCAGCCCGGTGAGCCCCAGGCGGCCCGCTTCAAAGTGCACGCTGAAGAGCACGCTCAAGTAATAAAGAAAGGCCGGGATCAAGGCGGCCACGACCACGCTGATGTAGGGGATGGCCAGGAATTCGGCGATGATGAAGGCCGCCGCGCCCATGATGGGGGGCATCAGCTGGCCGCCGGAAGAGGCGCAGGCTTCCACCGCGCCGGCGAAATGGGGCCTGTAGCCGTCTTTGATCATCAGGGGAATGGTAAAGGTGCCGGTGCCCACCACGTTGGCCACCGCGCTGCCGGAAATGGTGCCCATGAGGCCGCTGGCCAGCACCGCCGTCTTGGCCGGCCCGCCGCTGAAGCGGCCCATCAGGGCCATGGCCAGCTTGAGGAGGAATTCGCCCATGCCTAGCTTTTCCAGCATGGCGGTGAGGAAAATGAAGAGGAAAATGTAGTTGGCCGAGACCCCCAGCGGGACCCCGAAAATGCCCTCGGTGGTCAGGTACATCTGGGAAATCACCCGGCTTAAGGAGTACCCCTTGTGGCCCAGCATTCCGGGAATATACGGCCCGATGAAGTTATAAAGTAAAAACGTCCCGGCAATGACTACCAGCACCCACCCCGTGGCCCGGCGGGTGGCTTCGAGAACCAGCAGGATCATGATGGCTCCGAACACCAGGTCGGCGGTGGTGGGCACCCCCAGCCGGTTCACAATATCCTGGTAATAGATAATGATGTACCCGCCGGAGGCCAGGGCCAGCAAGAGCAACAACCAGTCCAGCCAGGTGGCCCGGTCCAGCCCGCCCCCCCGGCGCAGCGGAAAGATCAAAAAGACCAGGATAAGGATCAGGACCAGGTGCACGTCCCGCTGGATCCAGGCGGTGAACATGGAGATACCGGCCGTGTATAACTGAAAGAAGGTAAGCGCCAGGCTGACGATGATAATCGCGGCCAGAGCGGGGGTGATTTTGGAAGTCCTGCCGGTGTTGCTGTCACCGGCTGCGCGCGCCTGCATAAAGTACGTCTCCTTTCAGTATCCCGGGCAGAACACCGGGCAAAAGCCTTTTCACTTCCAGATGCACCAGGGTCTGCCCCCGGAAGTACCGGTTCAGGTGAACCTCCCGCCCGCGGTAAATGATGGTGTGGTCGGCAACGGTGCCTACCCGCAAAGGGAGCGCGCCCACCCGCCGGTGCATCCCCGCAATGACGTCCCAACCGTTTTCGCCCGTCAGAACCCCTTCCCCCGTATAGCCGAGCCCCGCCCCGAAGGAAAGACACCGGGTGCCGGTGAGAACCAGCGTCCCGTCAAGAAACCGGAATTCGTCGTATACCGGCAGGCGGTCCACGGAATGAATAAAACGCATGGCAAACTTTTCCCCGGGCGCCAGGAAGCCCACGAGCAGGCGGCGGTGCGTGTCCGCCTCCCGGACCACCAGAACGTGCTGGCAGCCCGCCAGCCAGGCACCTCCCAGCAAAATCGCCAGCGCAAGGAGAAATCCCGGCCCCGCGCGCAAACAAAAACGCGCGGTCATTGCTTTTGCCTCCACCCAACCTTACTTCATCTCCGGCGGAAGGAGCTGCTGGGGAACCGTAAGGCCTTTTTCTTTGAAATACTTCACCGCGCCGGGGTGCAGCGGGGCCACGGAATGCTTTAAAGCGTTTTCCGGCGTGGTGTCTTTTGCACCGGCGTAAACCTGTACGAGATCGTCTTTATGTTCAAAAATTGCCTTCACGATTTTATAGGCCAGGTCTTCCGGCATGTTTTTGTGCACTATCACACTGTTCCACACCGAAGGGGCGGTAACGTCCCTGTCCACCCCTTTGTACGTGCCGGCGGGTATCTTTGTCTCGGTGTAGTAGGGGAACTTCTGGTTAACTTTGGTCATTTCTTCCGGGCTGAAACTTAAAATCCGGATCTTGTGCGTGGTGGCCAGGTCCATGATGGAAGAAGTGGGCGGTCCTACCGACCAGATGCCGACGTCGATTACCTTGTTCTTCAGCGCCTCGGTGTTTTCACTGAAGGACAGGCGGAAGACCTGGAAGTCGTTGTAGGTTATCCCCAGGGCTTCCAGCACCTGTTTGGACATAGTCTCAGTGCCGCTGCCCGGCGAGCCTACGGACACTTTCCTGCCTTTCAAATCGCCCATGGCCTTGACGCTGTTATCCTCCAAGGTCACTGCATGGAAAATATTGGGGTACATCACAAAGAGGGTCCTCAGTTCAATGGCTTTCTCAAAGGGCTTCTCGCCTTTGACGGCTTTGTAAACCACGTCGTTCATCAACAGCCCCAGCTGCGCCTGGTTGCTGTCCAGCAGGCGGGCGTTTTCCACCGAAGCTCCGGTTACTTCCGCGGTGGCTTCCACCCCCCCGACGTATTTGTTGATTATCCCGGCCATGGCGCCGCCGTACGGGTAATAAGTGCCCCCGGTGCCCCCCGTGCCGATGGACAACCGCTGTGTCTGTCCCTGGGGCTGCTTCTGGTCCCCGGTCTGCGCGGCCGGCCTGGAACCGCACCCTGCCAAGGCCAAAACCAGCAAGCCGATCAAGATCAGGAAACTTATCTTTTTTCCAAAATACATTCCCTTACCTCCTTTTTTCCTGTTCAAATCTTTCCGACAAGAGCGGTTTTACAGGCTCATCTTTGTTCCGCAACCTAAGCTTTATATCCCAGCTGCCTGGAAATCTCCCGCCCCCCTTCCAAAAGCAACTTTACGCAGTAATCCAGTTTTTCCGGAACGGCCCGGCTCTCCGGCAGGCCGATCGACAAACTGGCGGCAACTTCTCCGAACCGGTCAAAAACGGGGACGCTCACGGCAACCAGCCCGGGATTCAGTTCGCCCCAGCTGACGGCGTACCCTTTGGCCCGGATTTCGGCTACGCGCCGGCGCAGCCTGCGTTTGTCCGTTTCAGTATTTTCTGTAAAAGGTTTGAGCTTTAAATTATCAATAATTTTTCCCCTATCTTTTTGAAAAGCCAGTAAAACGAGGGCGGACGCCCCCACGTACAGAGGAGCCCGCTGGCCGATATCAACAGAAGCTTTTACCGGGTGGGAACAATCTAAAAATTCTACGCATACCCGCTCGCCCTCGGAAATGATGTTCAGGTGGACCGCTTCATTCGCTTTATCCCTGATTTCGCGCATGACCGGCAGGGCGGTGGTGCGCACCTCGATCCGGCCCACCACAACGCTGCCCAGGTCAAATAACCGCATCCCCAGCTGATAATGGCTGGTCGTTTTGTTTTTTTGCACGTACCCGTACTTTTCCAGGGTGTTTAAAAGCCTGAAAACCGTTGGCTTGGAAATATTTAACTCCTTGCTCAACCCGGCCAGGCTCCACTCCGGC
>JBFLZY010000021.1:0-19484 GCA_040755975.1 Bacillota bacterium
CGGTGCACAAGATCTTCGTCAGGGAGGATAATTCATTACCGGAAGTGGCCAGAACTATTTTAAAAAACCGGGTCAACCATATTCCCGTTTTAAACAAGGAACAAAAAGTGGTAGGGCTGATCAGAGCAGTGGATGTTTTAGATATAGTGGGTAATTTGTTGGATTCCTGAACTGCTAATAATTCATCCAAAAACTTCCGTTGGCACCGGGCTACCCAACAACAAAAGGAGTGTAAATAAAATCATCAGTAAAAAAATTGGAGCGGAAGACGGGATTCGAACCCGCGGCCCTCGCCTTGGCAAGGCGATGCTCTACCACTGAGCTACTTCCGCGCCGTTACATACTTATTCTATTACTTTTGCAACCTCGCTGTCAAGCTACCGCAAAATCTTTTTAATGTTTTGGTGCCACGGGACGGAATCGAACCGCCGACACGCGGATTTTCAGTCCGCTGCTCTACCAACTGAGCTACCGTGGCGTGTAGGCTGGCGGAGCTGACGGGACTTGAACCCGCGATCTCCGGCTTGACAGGCCGGTATGTTAACCGTCTACACCACAGCTCCGGATGCTGACATAACATAGTATACAAAAGTTCCGCCGGAAAGTCAACATGACGGGGCGCAGATTTTCACGGGAATTTTCCCGCCAAAAGCAAGGACAGCACATTAAAAACGGAGGTAAAGAAACCTTCCCCGCTAAGGAGAAGGTTTCTAAATTTTTCCATAAGCTTTGGATTCAACCTGCTGTTTAAACCGTGTGGCTGGCGGCATAGACGCCCTGGGCCTTCACTTTTGCCTGCGCGGCGGCCAGGCGGGCGATGGGTACCCGGAAGGGCGAGCAGCTGACGTAATTTAAACCGCTCTGGTGGCAGAATTCGATGGAGTTGGGCTCTCCGCCGTGCTCGCCGCAGATGCCGATAACCAGGTCGGGCTTGGTCCGGCGGCCCAGCTCCACGGTCATTTGCATCAGCTTGCCGACGCCGCGGCGGTCCAGCACCATAAAGGGATCGTCCGGCAAAATCTTTTTTTCCACGTACTCATGCAGGAATTTGCCTTCCGCGTCGTCCCGCGAAAAGCCGAAGGTGGTCTGCGTAAGGTCATTTGTGCCGAAAGAGAAAAATTCGGCCTCCTGCGCAATCTCGTCGGCCACCAGGGCGGCCCGGGGCACCTCGATCATCGTACCCACCGCGTATTCAAATTTCACGCCGGTTTCCTCCATGACCTCCGCGGCCACCCGGTCCACCATTTCCCGCGTGATTTTGAGCTCATTAACTTCCCCGACCAGCGGTATCTCCACTTCCGGAATGACGCTGCGGCCCTCTTTGACCAGTTGCGCGGTCGCCCGGAAGATGGCGCGGGCTTGCATTTCGTAAATTTCCGGGTAAGTGATCCCCAGCCGGCACCCGCGGTGCCCCAGCATGGGGTTAAATTCATGCAAGGCGCGTACTTTCTTCAGGATTTCTTCTTTTGCCTTGATTTCCTCAGGATTGCCCCCGGTCAAGCGCAGGCGGGTCAGTTCCACCGCCAGTTCCTCGGAATTGGGCAAAAACTCGTGCAAAGGCGGGTCCAGCAGGCGAATGGTCACGGGCAGACCTTCCATCGCCTTTAAAATGCCGTAAAAATCTCCCTGCTGCATGGGCAAAAGCTTATCCAGGGCGCGCCGGCGCTCTTCAATACCGGCGGCCATGATCATCTCCTGAACGATGGGCACGCGGTCGGGAGCCATGAACATGTGCTCGGTTCTGGTCAGGCCGATGCCTTCGGCGCCGAATTCCCTGGCCTTGGCCGCGTCGGCCGGCGTGTCGGCGTTGGCGCGCACGCCCAGGGTACGGAGCTCGTCCGCCCACGCCAGCAACCGCCGGAATTCGGGAGACAACTCCGGATCGATCAAAGGAACCTCGCCCAGCATAACCTGCCCGGCAGCTCCGTCGATGGAGATAAGGTCGCCTTTTTTCACCACCACGTTGTTGACGCGGAATTCTTCGGCCTCGTAGTCAATCCGGATGGCTTCGCAGCCGCAGACGCAGGGCTTCCCCATCCCCCTGGCCACCACTGCGGCGTGGCTGGTCATTCCTCCGCGGGAGGTGAGCACGCCCTGGGCGGCTACAATGCCGTGGATGTCGTCGGGAGTGGTTTCGGTGCGCACCAGAATGACTTTTTCCCCGTCGTTGCCCAGCTTTTCCGCCTCGTCGGCGTCGAAAACCGCCTTCCCGCTGGCCGCGCCGGGGGAAGCGGGAAGGCCTTTGGCGATCACCGCCAGTTTGGCGTCGGGGTCAATGCGCCGGTGCAAAAGGTGGTCCAGGTGCGCGGGCTCCACCCGCATGACGGCTTCTTCTTTCGTAATCAAGCCCTCGTCAACCATGTCGACGGCGATCTTCAGGGCCGCCTGGGCGGTGCGCTTGCCGTTGCGCGTCTGGAGCATGTAGAGCTTGCCGCGTTCAATGGTAAATTCCACGTCCTGCATGTTCCGGTAGTGCTTATCCAAAAGCTCGCAGATCCCGGCAAACTGCTCGTATACTTCCGGCATATCCTCTTTCAGCCTGGCAATGGGCTGCGGCGTGCGGATGCCGGCCACCACGTCCTCGCCCTGGGCGTTGGGCAGGTACTCGCCGTACAGTTCCTTTACGCCCGTGGACGGGTTGCGCGTGAAAGCCACCCCCGTGGCGCAGTCCTCGCCTAGGTTGCCGAAGACCATGGTCTGAATGTTCACCGCCGTTCCCAGGTCGTCCGGGATTTTATTGATCTTCCGGTAAACGATTGCCCGGTCGTTGTTCCACGAGTTGAAAACGGCGTAGATGGCCATGAAGAGCTGCTCCAGCGGATCCTGCGGGAAGGGTTTTCCCGTTTCCTGCTCGATGATCCGTTTGTACGCGGCGACCATCTGGCGCCAGTCCTCCGCCGGTACCTGGTAATCGTATTTAACGCCCCGTTTCTCCTTTTGTTCTTCCAAAACACGCTCAAATCTGGACCGTTCGATTCCCAGCACCACGTCGCCGAACATGGTTAAAAAGCGCCGGTAGCAGTCCTGGGCAAAGCGGTCGTTTTGGGCGAGGCGGGCCAGGCCCTCCACGGTCTGGTCGTTTAAGCCGAGATTAAGGACGGTGTCCATCATCCCCGGCATGGAAACGACGGCGCCGGAGCGCACGCTCACCAGGAGGGGATTTTGGGGATCGCCGAACCTCTTCCCGGTCTTTTCTTCCAAAACCCGCATCTTCCCGCGCACTTCTTCCTCCAGGCCGGGAGGAAACTGCTTGCCCAGCCGGTAAAACTCCCGGCAGGCTTCCGTCGTTATGATTATCCCGGGCGGGACCGGGAGCCCGATATTGGTCATTTCCGCCAGATTGGCCCCTTTTCCGCCGAGCAGTTCCTTCATCCCGGCCCGGCCTTCTTCAAACAGATACACATACTTCCTGTCTGGCATGCCTCTCACCTCTGTAATATATTTCCAGCACCCTGCTGGCCGTTTCCTCTACCGCCTTGTTCGTCACGTCAATTACTGGACATTTTAATTTTTGCATTATTGCCGAAGCATATTCCAGCTCTTTTAAAATTCTTTCCATGCTGGCATAATCCGCGCTGGTGGTGAGCCCCAGGGTTTTCAACCGTTCGCGGCGGATCTGGTGCAACTGCTGGGGCTGAATGGTCAGGCCGATCACCCGGTGCGTGGGCAGCTTAAATAACTCCTCCGGCGGGGTTACTTCCGGAACAAGGGGGACGTTGGCGGCCTTTACCCGCTTGTGGGCCAGGTACATGCACAAAGGCGTTTTGGAAGTCCTGCTCACCCCGATAATCACCAGATCGGCCCGCAAAATTCCCCGGGGATCTTTTCCGTCGTCGTACTTAACGGCAAACTCAATTGCCTCTACTTTCCGGAAATATTCTTCGTCCACTTTCCGCACCAGCCCCGGTTCCATCCGGGGCGGGCGGCCCTCAATTTTACTCAGCGCTTCCAGCATGGGGCTCATGATATCAACGGTAGGAATGCCGTACTTGCTTGCTTCGCGTTCTAAAACGTCCCTTAAGCCCGGTAAAACCAGGGTATAGACAATAATGCTGGGAAAGATGCTGGCCTCGGCCACTATTTCCGGGATCTCTTCGGGACTGTTTACGTAAGGAACCTTGTGAATATCCACCTGACCGGAGTTAAACTGGCTGGCCGCGGCCAGGGCAACCAACTCCGCCGTTTCGCCGATGGAATCGGAGATGATGTAAATGACCGGTCTGGTCTTTAATTCAGTGATGGCAACCTCCCCCTTTTTTTTCGGGCTGGAATTGTCCGGCTCGCTCCGATGCCGGGTCGACCAGACATCAGCTTGCCGCGGAGCGAACCGGGCAATTGAGAGGTGAGAGGCGGGAAGTGAGAAGTGAGATTTTAAAATTCCCACTTCCAACTTCTCACATCTCACTTCTCAATTGCGCTGCCGGTTCGCTTGCCGCGGCTGTCCGGCACTCACCGTCACTCAGTATGCTTACTGTTTTACTGTTTCAAGCAGCACCAGCTAATTACGAAGCAACCTGGCAGCCAGTGAGTGCCGGATGTTTCGTTCCCGACCCTTCGCCCGGCACTCACTGGTAGTTTGTTCTTGAATGCCCTATTGTTCCAGATCGCCCTGCCTGATGTCGAAGTAACCGGATTACCGGTGAGTGCCGGGTCGCTCGCCCGGACAAATTCCAGCCCTCTATTTCCATTCGTTATGAAGAGAACACAAATTCGTCACGATCAATTCTTTTGTCCACTTTGTGCCTCTGTTCCTTTGTGCCTTTATGCCTTTGTGCCTCTGTGCCTTATCCATTACCTTTCTTCCCCCAACTCCACAAACAACTTTACAATGTTGGTCTTGGACAGGCGCCCGATTACTTCGAGCCCCTGCTCTCCGTTGCTGCCGGTCGCCGGGCGGATGACCGGGACGGCGTCTATTTCGTGGGCGACTAATTTTTTGGCCGCCGTCCAGACGGAGTCGTCCGGTTCCACCGTAATTATGTTGGGCATCCGGGTCATAATTACGCTGACCGGCAGTTTATGGATATCGTGAGCACCGATGGTGCTTTTCAGCAAATCTTTCCTGGAAATTACCCCCTCCAGCAACCCCCCTTCGTTCACCACGAAGAGCGTTCCTACATCCTCGATAAACATGGTTACAATTGCGTCGTATACAGAACTTTTTTCAGGAACCACCACGGGTACCGATTTGACGTCGGCGACCCTGGTCTGGTGCAGCTTTTCGGCGATGACCCGGCTTAAGCTCTTTCCGCTGTAATAATAGCCGACCCTCGGCCGGGCTTCGATCAGACCCGTCATGGTCAGGATGGCCATGTCCGGGCGCAAAGTTGCCCTGGTCAGGGAAAGACGTTCGGCGATCTGCTCTCCCGTAATCGGTCCTTCTTTTTTAACGATCTCCAGTATGGCTTCTTGCCTCCTGGTCAGCTCCAAAAATCATCGCCCCTAAAATCGCCGCCCCTGGAACCGGAAGGATTGTGCTACACTAATTATGGTGAAATCCATAAATATTACATATTATATAAGCAAGTCAATTGCCAGTCAATTCCTTTCTGAAAGGCAATCAGCTTAATTTACTTAAGTCTGCCACCGAAAGGATTAAATTTACCACATTTTTTAAAAGCCCCAGCCGGTTATTGCGCAGGCGCTCATCTTCCACCATGACCATCACGCCGTCAAAAAAATTGTCCACGGGGGCGGCCAGCGCCGTCATTTCTGCCAAAGCACCCCGGTAATCCCGCTCCTCCAGGCATTTTTGCACCCGGGCGCAAATTTCCAGCAGCTCCCGGTAAAGGTTTTCTTCCGCCGGGTGCAGAAACAGAGAGGCGTCGACGGTAAGGGCGCGGTGCCTTTTGGAAAGATTGTTGGCCCGGGAAAAGGCAGTCAGCAAACGATCGAAAGCCGCCGGCGAGTCGCGGCGAAAATCCGCCAGGGCCCCGGCCCGCTGCCAGACACCGTAAAGATCGTCCATACCCGCCGCCAGGGCGGCCTCGCTCACATCGTAAGGAAGGCCTCGCTCGGCGAAAAGGCCGCGCAGGCGCTGGGCAAAAAAGTCTTCCAGATCCGTGCTTACCCTTTCTTCCGGCAATTCCAGTTTTGCCCTGCCGCGGTAACCCGCATAGGCTTCGGCAACCAGTTCCCGCAAGGACAGGACCAGGCCGTGCTCTAAAATGATGTGGCAAATGCCCAGGGCAAGGCGCCGCAGAGCGTACGGATCCTGGGAGCCCGTAGGCTGGATGCCGAGGGCAAAACAACCCACCAGCGTATCCATTTTATCGGCTATGCTTAAGACAACGCCGGGAAGCGTCTCCGGCAACCTGTCTCCTGAAAAGCGGGGGAGGTAATGCTCAAAAATGGCCTGCGCCACGGCCTGACCTTCGCCCTGGCGGGACGCGTACTCCCTGCCCATGATCCCCTGCAGCTCCGGAAATTCGTAGACCATGCTGGTGGTTAAATCCGCCTTGGCCAGGCGCGCCGCCCGGAAAACGACAGCCTGCTGCTCTTCTTCCGCACCGAGTCGCCGGACCAGCAAAGACGCCAGAGAGGCTACCCTCTCCACCTTATCGTAAAGGGTGCCCAGGCTCTCCTGCCAGACGATCTTTTTTAAAGCGCCCACCCGCTGCGCCAGCGGCGTCTTTAAATCCTCTTCCCAGAAAAAGGCGGCGTCGGTGAGACGGGCGCGCAATACCCGCTCGTAGCCGCGGCGGATGATTGCGCCGTCCGTGGTGTTGGAAACAGCGATGAAGCGGGGGAGCAGACGGCCGGCGGGCCCGAAAACCGGGAAATACCGCTGGTGTTCCCGCATGGAGGTAATCAAGACTTCCGGCGGCAGGTTTAAAAAGCTCTCGTCAAAGCTCCCCGTCAAAGCCGTGGGGTACTCGACCAGGTTGACGACTTCCTCCAGGAGTTCTTCGTCTTCCTGCACCTTTCCGCCCTCTTGAGCAGCCAGGCGGGCGAGCTGCTCCCGGATGGCCGCGCGCCGCTCCGCCGGGTCGACCAGCACGAAGTTGCCGCGCATCTTTTGAAAATAATCCGCGGGATTTTCTACCGTCAAACAGGCGCCGTGCAAAGAACGATCGCCGCTTAGAAACCGGTGCCCGTACGTGACGCGGCCGGCGGCAACGCCGGCGACGGTAACGGGGATGACCTGGTCCCCGAACAAAGCCAGCAGCCAGCGGATGGGCCGGGCAAAACGCAGATCCCCTTCGCCCCAGCGCATGAACCTGGGAAAGTGGAGTTCGGTGATGAAAGAAGGGCAAATTTCCGTTAAAACTTCCGGTGCGGGCTTCCCTTTTTCCCTGATCACCGCAAAAACGTATTCTACGGGCCCCACCGGCTTGACTACCAGTTCGGCCACGTCAACGCCCTGGCTTTTTGCAAACCCCACGGCCGCCCGCGTAGGCTTTTTATGTTCGTCGAAAGCCACTTTCGCCGCCGGTCCCTTAACTTCTCTGAGTACGGGCCGCTGGGTGGCGGCTATCCCCTTGACAAATAAAACCAGCCGCCGCGGGGTGCCGCAGGTAAAGATTTCCACAAATTCCAGGCGGTGCTCGCCCAGTTTTTGGGCGGCCAGTTCCTTCAGCTGTTCCAAAGCGGGGGCAAGAAAGCGGGCCGGCATCTCTTCGACCCCGATTTCAAACAAAAAATCCCTCGTCAGCCTTAAATCAACTCCTTGTTAAAAAATAGGCTCAAAAACTTTGCACTCTCTCCATCTTTGCGGTTATTTATTTTACTTTTGCAGCGGATACCCCAGCTTTTCCCGCTGCTCCATGTAGGCCACGGCGCAGGCGCGGGCCAGGCTGCGCACCCGGTGGATAAAGGCGGTGCGCTCCGTGACGCTGATGGCGCCGCGCGCATCCAGCAAATTGAACGTGTGCGAACATTTTAAAACGTAATCGTAGGCCGGCAAAACGAGGTCCCGTTCAATTACGCGCCGGGCTTCCTGCTCGTACAGCTCAAACAACTTAAAGAGCAACTCCGGGTCAGAGAGTTCAAAATTATACCGGGAATGTTCCACTTCCCCCTGGTGGTGGACGTCGCCGTAGGTAATTCCGTCCACCCATTCGATGTTAAAAACGCTGTCCTTTTCCTGGATAAACATGGCCAGCCTTTCCAGGCCGTAAGTTATCTCCGCCGAAACGGGCCGGAGGTCAAAACCGCCGCATTGCTGAAAATAGGTAAACTGCGTGATTTCCATGCCGTCCAGCCAGACCTCCCAGCCCAGGCCCCAGGCCCCCAGGGTGGGGGATTCCCAGTTGTCCTCCACAAACCGGACGTCGTGGTGCGCGGGGTCGATGCCGATGGCCCGCAGGCTTTCCAGGTAAACGTCCACCACGTCGGCGGGGGAAGGCTTCAAAATTACCTGGTACTGGTAGTAATGCTGAAGGCGGTTGGGATTTTCGCCGTAACGCCCGTCGGTGGGCCGGCGCGAAGGTTCCACGTAGGCAACGCGCCAGGGCTCGGGGCCCAACACGCGCAAAAAGGTGGCCGGATTCATGGTTCCCGCCCCCTTTTCCAGGTCGTACGGCTGTTGAATAAGGCAGTTTTGGCCCGCCCAAAAATGATCCAGGGCCATAATCATTTCCTGAAAGTTCAAGGCTGCTTCCCCTCCCTCGATAATAGTGCGATCGGGCTGGAATTGTCCGGCTCGCTCCGATGCTCCGGGCCGACGAGACATCGGCTTGGTTCGGAGCAAACCAGGCAGCGCTGCAAAATGCGCGCGCAACATTAGTTTTTTACCCTCCTGGGCTAATTAGCGATTACTGTTTACACTTTTGCAAAGTGGTACCGGCGCGTTTCGCGCTGCCGGTTCGCTTGCCTCACCTGCGCCGTGTCTCGTTACCGGCCCTTCGCATATGTCGCTCGCCCGGACAAATTCCAGCCCTCATTTTCATGCTTTTATGAAGAGGACGGCAGTCCTCGTGGGGAACTCCCCAAAAAACAGTCACCGGTTGTCGGATATGAGAGTAAATCTCCAGCCCGGCAAATTCCCCGCAAGGAAAATTTGCGTAAAGAAGCACTCGCTGCGTTTTTACCCAGTTAATTACTGACCTTGCGGACAAAAAGGGGGTGCCCCCCTCTTTGGCAGTTAAGTTTTTCTTGGCCATAAAGCGATAGTAATAATGTACTAAAACTGAAAGGGAAAGTCAATTATGGGCAGGGAATTCGCGGGGTTTAACCGGCGGGTTCCGGAGGTTCCTGGTCCGGCCAGGCGATCTCCAGGGAATATTGCCGGGCCATGGCGGTAACGGCTCCCAGGGTTGCTAAAAGAGCCAGTTCACTCCGCAACAAGGCGCCGGCGATGCCCAGCACCCCCACAACGGCGGGAATCTGCAGCACCGTTTTGTCGTCTCGTTTCAATAAAAGACGGACGTTTTTGCCTTTCGCCCATAACACCCGGATCTGCTCCCCAAGTTCGGAACGATAATCCTGAATTCTTTCGCCAAGTTTTTTGCTCTTCTCTTCCAGGTTAATCAACGCCTGCACAACGTCGGAACCCGCTTCTTCCAAAGCCTCTTTTGCTTCCTTATAACTGATGCCCATCCTGGCCCGCAGCAGGTCGATTTTTTCCAGATCGTTCATGCCAATTTCGACCTCCGTATCATCGCAAGTTTTCTGCCGAACTTTCCTTTCCCGTTCCAGCCCGGCGCCGGGTTGTCCTTCTTTCCCGGCTTTTTCCCTGCATCTGGGCGTCCTTAGCGCGCCTTTGTGCTTTTAAATATATTAACCGTGGAGAGAGTTTTTATGCATTTTTTATGCACCGTCAGGGGCGGCCGTCCGGCTCCCGCCAGTATTCCGCCACCCTGCCCCGGTAGCCCAGGTGATATTCCAGGTAACTTTCTAAAATTGCTTTTAATTCTTTTTTGGCCCGGGCGCCAACCTTTAAATTTTCCAGCCTGGCCAGTTCCCAGTGCAGAAATAACTTCATCGTCTCCACCGTCCCCCGCTGACACCAGAAAACGGATTCCCCTTTTTTGGCGCAGGAAGCGCAGAGCACCCCCCCGGACGCCGCTGAAAAGCCCACCGGCGTCCCCGCCAGCGCACCGCGGCAACCCGCGCAACGCTGCAAAACAGGCCGGTATCCCAAAAAGCCCACCAGCTTGCTTTCAAAGGCCCGGGCAAGCACCTCCGCATCCCCCCGGGGAAGCAGCCGGAAGGCCTGCAACAAAAGCAAAAAAACATTCTCATTGGCCTCGCCCTCTGCCGTTAAATTTTCCACTAGTTCGGCCAGGTACGTGGCGTAAGCGAGCGTGCGCAGGTTTTCCTGCAGGTCCGGAAACAATTCCAGGCCCGCACACTGGCTGACTGAATCCATTTCCCGCCCTTTATGCAAAAGAAACCGGGAACAACAAAATGGCTGCACAAAACCCCTTTTGCGGCTGGTCGGTTTGCGCGCCCCGTGGGCCATCACCCGGATTTTTCCGTATTCCCGCGAAAACAAGACGAGGAGCAGGTCAGCTTCCCGGACATTAACGGTTCTCAAGACCACGGCATCGGTTTTATATAACTTCAATTGCTCCCCTCAACCCCCGCCAGGCCAGGCCAAAGCATTTCCGATCTTTTCGCCGCTTGCCGCCCAATTTCCTTTCAAAACAACATGAAAATATCGCCGGCAATGACCATATATTTTACTGATCACAATGCGGTCGGGGGGAGAAAATATTAAAGTTATTGTCCTGCGCACCGGTTTCTTTGGCAAGTTGCTGCTGGTTGCCTTGCTGGCCTTTTGCTTCACCCTTTGCACCAACCGCCTGGTCGACGCCAAACGTCAGGAGTCAGTGCGCGCTCTTTCCTGGGCGCTGGCGACAAAAGTGGTGGTGATTGATCCGGGGCACGGAGGGGTAGATCCTGGCGCAGTTGGAAAAAATAATATTCTGGAAAAAGATATTGTGCTGGAAGTTGGCCATAAATTAGCGGTTTTCCTTCAGCAGGGCGGCGCGCAAACGATCATGACCAGAAAAACCGATACGGACTTAAGCGACCCGGAACTGCGCGGCTTATCCGCAAAGAAACGCCAGGACCTGGCCCGGAGGGTGGCTCTGGCTAACGATAGCGGGGCGGACCTGATGATCAGCATCCACATTAACAGTTTTCCGGACACCCGCCAGCACGGCGCGCAAACTTTCTACCAGGCCAGCTTGTCCGAGAGCCGCCTCCTTGCCCTTGCCATCCAGAAAGAACTTAACTATCTGCTCAAAGATGATCGCCGGACGCCGCTGACTGGTAATTATTATATTTTAAAAGAAACGAAAATTCCTGCAGTGATTGTAGAAATTGGCTTTTTAAGCAACCCGCAGGAATATAGACTGCTTCAGGATCCGGCTTACCAGACGAAAATTGCCTGGTCTTTATATGCCGGCCTCGTCTACTATTTTGCTTCGGGAAGTTGAGCAAAGGTGAAGGTGAGAAAATGAAAGGGCAGGAAATGGCCCGGCTGACCAATATCTGGAGCAAGGTTTTTCAGCAAGACGGCCGGCAGGTTTCCCGGGTGGTGATTGAATCCACCCTCCCTCTTACCTACCAGCTGAAAAGAATCAATCAGGTCATCGCGTTTACGATTTATAAGGCCGTCCCCAATATGTACTGCGACACCCTGGCCGTTTATGACGGTTTGGTGAATGAAATCGCGGTTCAACCGGAAGAAAATAACTGCGTAACCGTCTACATAACTCTTAACCACCAGGCGTCCTGCGCGGTCACCTCCGTCGCGGGCCTCCCCGCGCGCACCGTCTTATCGTTTGACCGCTCTTGCCTGGAGGAACTCTTTTCAGAACGCCGGATCGTTATCGACGCCGGCCACGGGGGGCGGGACACAGGGGGGTGCGGTCCCGTGGACTTACTGGAAAAAAACGTCGTCCTGACCATGGCCCAGCGGTTGAAAAACCACCTGGTCCAGGTGGGAGCACAAATCTGGTTGACGCGCGAGGGCGATCAGGACTTGCCCCCGCTTGAGCGCCTCAACCTGGCCAGGGAGAAAAGGGCGCACGTCTTTCTCAGCTTCCACACAAACTACAACAAGGACAGCCGGGTTGGCGGCCTGGCGATCAACTACAACCCCGCCCATTCCGCCGGCCCGCGCCTGGCCCGGCTTACCTGCGAAGAACTGGTTAGAAAAATCAGGCGCGACGTCCTGGAAATCAAAGCAGATAAAGAATTATCCGCGTTGGGACCGATCCCGGGCCTGAAAATTAAACCCGTCACCATCTCCAACTGGGTAGAAGAAGGATTGCTGAGAAACCCTACCTCATACGATAAAATTGCCCTGGGCGTTTTGAACGGGTTGAGAAGATATTTTTCCAATTACCGGACGTCTGCATAGTTACAAATAATCTACAGAAAATAATCTACAAAACAATAACAGGAGCCTCACCCGGTGGTGGGGTTAATATTTTCCCTTCGGGGTAAATGTTCACTTAACCCGTCGGGGCATGCCCCGGCTTAAGTCGAGCGGTTTCACTGCACATTCACCCTTCGGACATGCCACTGCCGTGTTTTGATCGAAGATCGACCCATGCTCTCGCGAGGTGTTGCCGGTTGAACTGGCTGCGTTGGACGCTTTTAATTATCGCTTTCACGGGGTTGTTCTGCTGGCCCGGGAAAACCGCCGCTGAAATCCAAAAGCACAGGTGCGGCGCGGAAGAACCAGTAATCTTGAGCAGACCTTTTCAAAAAGGTGCGGACGTTTTCAACCTGCAGCGCTGCCTTGCCGGCCTGGGGTACTACCAAAAGGCCCCGGACGGTTTTTACGGAAAAAGCACTATCGACGCCCTCAAATCCTTTCAAAAAGATTACGGCTTGCCGGCAACGGGCCTGATTACTCCGGCCACCTGGGCGGCAATCAGCCGGGCAATGGTCAAGCGCGTGGATACCCTGGCCAGGTTCGGGGAGTTTTACGACGTTACCTTGCTGGTGGATACCTTCAACCTTACTTTGACGGTGCTTTCGCACGGCGAACCGGTCCGGAAATACCCGGTGGCCGTGGGCAAACCCGGCTCCGAAACGCCCATAGGAATCTGGAAAGTGACCGACAAGTCTGATGAACCCGCTCCCGGCACCGGCACGCGCTGGCTGGGGTTAAACGTGCCCTGCGGAAATTTCGGCGTGCACGGGACGGACAATCCCTGGTCCATCGGCACTTACGCCAGCGGGGGCTGCGTGCGCCTGCACAACGCCCACATCCAGGAGATTTACCCGCTGGTTCCCGTCGGCGCGTGGGTAATCATCGTCGGCAACCCCTTCGGACGCTTCGGAGAAGAATATCCCTTGTTGCAACAGGGCGACTGCAGCCCGGCGGTGCGGGAAGTTCAGTATAAGTTAAAGCGGCTGGGCTTCTATCAGGGGGAACCGGACAGCATTTTCGGCCCGGGCACAGCCCGGGCGGTAAAAGCTTTCCGGAAAAAGCACGGCCTTGCCGAAGGAACTTACGTGGACGAAGAAATTTACCACCTGCTCGGCCTGTAGCAAAATTTTAGCTAAAACATCAGGTGAGCTTTGGATCCGTCCTTGCTTCTTTAACATCTCTTTCTCCCCTCTCACCATCTTTTTCCCAAATACAAGGCTAAATTCCTGTTTTACCATCCTTTTCCCCCGCATATAATTTTCCGGAGGAAAAAATTTTCATAACTGTTAATTCCCTTCCGGCGCCTGACGTCTGACGGCCGACGACTGTTACAGGCAGGTGGTAAAAGATTGACCGGCTGCTGGTAGTCGCCCTTCTCACGACAGTAATCCACATGACCGATACACTGGTGTATGCCGTGCGCTTCTCGGGCGTTTCCACGAAAAGGCTGGCCACGGCTTTTTCCCTTTTTCAAATTATCTCCCTATTGGCCAGTACGGCCAACCTTATTCAGGCTCCTCTGCTCTCCTCCGTGGTCGAACAGGTCATCAACATCGGTCTAAAGGAAACCGCCCACCATCAGGAATTACTGCTGCAATTAAATTACCAGATTCGCCTGGTCATCCTGTCGGCAACGGCGGGAACGGTTGCCGGCGTCCTTTTCACGCCGGTGTTTATTTACGTTTTTACCAGGATCATTTTCCTTTTTGAGAAAGCCGGCTCCATTCCCAGGCTCATCCTGATGCTCTTATCGCCCCGCTGGGTTTTTTTACTTATCTCGAAAAGGTCCTTATGGTCCGCCCGGCGCAAGGTTTTCTCCAGGCGGAACATCCCGCTCACCTTTCTGGCGGCCAACGTAATCATTATCGGCATCTGGACGACGGGGGTCCTCTCCGCCCTTTACGCCGGGGCTTTGATCCCGGATTACCGCTCTACCGCCAGCCTGCTCTCCGGTGTCGTCAACGGGATGGCCACCATCCTCTCCGCAGTGGTGGTCGACCCCACGGCGGCCACTATCACGGACCAGGCCCTGCGCGGCGAGAGAGACCAGAACGACGTCAAACAAATGGTTTATTGTCTGTGCCTGACCAGAATTCTGGGCACGTTCCTCGCTCAGTTTCTTTTCTTGCCGGCGGCTGATTTAATTAAATGCTCCGCGCTGTTCATCGTCGGGCTCTAACCCCGGTTCAGGGGAGAAGAAAAGACAGGCACAAATCGTTTTGCTCCCGACATACTTTATACTAGCTTATTCCCGGCATATTTTTATGGATATTTCAGGATATTTTTGTTAAATATATTTTAGGTGATTGGCTTATGGGCTGGGCCGTAATCCCGATCCGAACCCACGTAGTTACGGAACAGGACGATATTGTGGAACTGGTCCGCCGGTATACCGAAGGCATTGCCGGACCCAAAGACATCATCGCCGTAGCGGAAAGCGTCGTAGCCATTACCCAGCATAGGGCAATTTTACCGGAAGTTGTGCGGCCCGGGCTGGCAGCCAGGTTTTTATGCCGCTTTCCCGCCAAACACGGCAGCCTGGCTACGCCGGGCGCCATGCAACTGGCCATCCAGGAAGCGGGCCTGCCCAGGATCTTGCTGGGTTGCGCGGCTGCCCTCGCCGGCCGCCTGATCGGCAAAAAAGGGTACTTCTACCTGGTGGCCGGCAGGGAACTGGCCTTGATCGACGATATTGCCGGCACCATGTGGCCATACGAAAAACACATCATCCTCGGCCCGAAGGAACCGGAAAGGGTAGTCCGTTCGATCCGGGCAGCAACCGGTTCCGAAGCAGTGATTGCCGACGTAAACGATCTGCAATGCGTGGATGTGCTGGCCGCAACCAGCCAGGAAAGCGACCGGATAGCCAGGGAAGCTCTGACAGGGAATCCTTTTGGCAACGACGATCAACAAACGCCTATTGTGATCATCAAAAATAACTGGGAAGGGATGTGAAAAGACTTGTTACCCACACCAGCGAAATTTACTTTGGTGGCCGGATCAGGAGAAGGGGGAACGCCCCTTAACGCTTTTGACCGGGCCCTGCTGGCGGCAAAGGCGGGAAATGTAAACCTGGTGAGGGTGAGCAGCATTCTCCCGCCGGGGGCGACGTACGTAGAAAAAATCGCTTTGCCGCCGGGAGCCCTGGTGCCTGTGGCCTACGGCGCACTTATTTCCACCACTCCGGGCGAAACCATCAGTGCGGCGGTGGGCGTAGGCATCCCCGCCGAGGGCTTCGGCGTAATCATGGAATATTCCGGGCGCTTTTCGAAGCAGGAAGTCGAAAATATACTGCGCCGGATGGTCGCCGAGGCTTTCGAAGTACGGGGACTGCCATTGGTCAAATACATGGCCAAGGCCGTTGAACACAAGGTAATCGAAACCGGCGCAGTATTTGCCGGGGTAATTTTATGGTACTGATTAATTAAAAATTACTCATTTTTGAGCGGGACGGTAAGAACCCGCTCTTTGTTTTTCAACGTAGACCCCCATGCCGCTTTTTGCGACACCAACAGGGGATGAAAACTTCCGGCCCGCCGTTCGATTTGAGGAGCGACATATGCTAAAGGCGCCGGTAACGAGACACGGCGCAGGTGAGGTCAGCGAACCGGCAGCGCGAATGGCGCAGTTAACAGGGTGCGAAAAGAGCATCGGCAACGCCAGAAGAGATTGTAGCGATAGAAAACTAATGAACCACGCGCATTATGCAGCGTTGCCTGGTTCGCTCCGAACCAAGCCGCTGTCTCGTCGGCCCGCAGCATCGGAGCGACGGCAAACGAACGGCGGGCCGGAGGACTATTTTCAGAGTAGAAAATTTGTTGGCGTTTTATGTCAAAAAAGAAGGAAAATCGCCAGCTAAAGAGAATTTAGCACATAAACAAGCGCAAACTTACCATTTTTTGGGCGGGAGGCATTGTCAATCAAGCCCCGCTAATTGCTCTGCACGGAACCGGTCTACCAGGGAGGTGAAGTATGCGCGAGCTCGCCGCTGTCGCGTTTTTGGTGAGTCTTGCCTTTTTCTTGAGCCTGTCTCTTTGGGCAAGAAATCTTTTTACAACCAAATCTTCAATCTACCTGATCGCGCTCTTGTCCTTCATCTGCACGGTCACCTACCCGTACCTGGCGACGGCCGTGGCGTATCCAGAGGTAATTTTGGCCCTGCTGGCGATAGTCGCCATTTTCGCCCTCGCCGTAAACAGCTGGGATACTCATGCGCACAAGCGAGCTGTTCGCAGGCAAACACATAACCACCCGGAAAAAGAAAGCCAAACCCGCCCTCCCGGCTATCTCTCTTTTGAAGAAATAGCAACCCTGGCTAGCGTCATCAAAGAGAAATTTTTCGCAGCAGAGAAATACAAAAACGAAAGTTCAGTTGCTGAAGATACTCTCAGTCCGGCTTCCGAAACAGCAAAAAGGGATGGCCACGCACCGGCCGCGCCGGGAACACCGGCGGCAGCGCATGATCCGCACGGTAAAACAGATCGCGGGGAACCCCCCCAGGGGAAAGCAGAAGAACCGGCAACCGGCCGGCTAAGCGCTCCGCAGCCAGCAAAGTCTCTTGAAAACATAAAACAGGAAAACGAAAACATTTTAAGGGACTGTCTGAAAAAGGGATTTGCTCTCAAAGAAAATGGCCAGCTGGCAAATGCGGCAAAATGCTTTCTCGAAGCATACAAATTAACCAGTTCAAGAAAGCTTCGCACCGGCTTGCTGATTGAAATAAGCCAAATTTATAAAGAAACGGGCCAGTCTGACCAGGCGGCGGCCATTTTAAAACTACTCGAGCGGGTCCGGGACCAGCAGTCAGGTGTTGAGCCGGCGAGAAAAGCTCTTTGAGGAAACAAAAAATTAATCCGAATTATTAATTGAAAGGGGCTATAAAACTTATGAAAAAGAGCAAGGAGATTGTTGGGTTACCTGTTCTGGACATCACCGGGGGGAATCTTTTGGGAAAAATAGACTCATTGCTTATCGACCCGGAAGCGGGTGCAGTTGCCTATCTTTTACTGGAACGCCCCAAGTGGTACCTGGAGATGCAGGTGCTCGATTTTCCAAAAGTCGTCGGCATCGGCGATTACGCAGTAACCACGGAAAAAAAAGACAATGTCAGCCTGGTCACGCGGAACGAAAGAGCGCTCGGGCTCCTGGAAAAAGATGTGAAAGTACTGGAAGCAAAGGTTTTAAGCGACAAAGGAAAGATGCTCGGCACCGTAAAAGAGATTGTTATTGACGAATCCACCGGCCGCATTGAGGGGTGCGAAATTGCTCCGGTCAACGGGAATAAACAATGGCAAAGCATTGCCAGAAACAATATTTTGACCTTCGGTCAAAATTACCTGGTAATTCAGGAAGCAGGCGGCGAAGAGGTTTCGCCCGATCAGGACATCTTAGATTTCTTTAAAGAAGAACAACAAAAATTTTTGCTCGGCCGGCGAAGCGCCAAAACCATTAAGGACAGGTCGGGCAACGTAATCGTCGAGGAAGGACAGCTCATCGACGAGGCCGTCATTAAAAAAGCTCAGGAAACAGACACTTACATTGAATTATCCATGTTTGCGGAATAATGACCGGCAAAAAAACTTTGCTTATTTTTTCGCTGCTTTCCCTCCAGATTTTCGTGAGCTTTTTTATCTGGGCGGCTCTTATCGATAAAATAGCCACAACAAAAATAATCACCAATACATATATCAGCGGCGTAGCCGTGCAGGGATTAACTTACCAACAAGCCAAACAGGCGCTTCAAAAACGCTACCCGCATCCCGTTGACCGCACCATGTTCCTCACGGCCGGCGGAAACCAGCTGGCCGTTAATTTAAAGGAAATCGGCGCTGAATACCTGTACCTGGAGGCGCTGGCGGGCTCTTTTGGCCGGCCGCGAGAAAAATCCGGCCTGGCCGGCCTTAACCAGACCTTAAAGGAATTGATCCGGGGCCCCAGGATCAACTTGCCTGTCAGGGTAAACGAGGACCTGCTTGCGGAAAAATTAAACGAACTCAACCGGATGTACTTCAAAGAACCTGTCAACGCCGTATTAAACTGGCAAGACGGGCGACCGGTCGTCACTCCGGAAGAGTACGGCAAAGCTATTGATATAAAAGGAACCCTGGCCAAATTTAGCGAACTAAAAGTACCTTTGCCGGATCAATTTGAAGCGGTGGTGTCGGTAATCAGGCCCGCAGTCCAGGCTAAAGAGCTGGCCGAATTTAAATATGTTCTGGGAGCATTTGAAACCAGTTACGCAGCGAACGAACTTGCACGCGCACACAATATCAAAACAGCCGCCGCGGCCATCGACAATACCATCATCCAGCCCGGCCAGGTGTTCTCTTTCAATGAAACGGTAGGCGAGCGCACGAAAGAGAACGGGTATCAAAAGGCTCCCGTAATCAAAGCAAACCAAATGGAAATAGATTACGGGGGAGGGATCTGCCAGGTGTCTACAACCCTTTACAATGCCGCTTTAATGGCCGGCCTGGAAATAATTGAGCGGCACCCGCACGCCAGGACCGTCCCTTACGTACAAAGGGGAATGGACGCCACTGTGGCCAACAATACCCTGGATTTGAAGCTTAAAAACAACCTCTCCGCTTGTGTATATCTCAGTTGCCGGGCCGAAAACGGGCGGTTGAGCGTCAAAATACTGGGCAAAATACCGCCCCTAAAGATAAAGTAGCGGATAATATCTCCCGGGCCTTGGCCAGAGCCCGCGCCCGGTGGCTGATGGTGTTTTTGAGGGAAGGCTCCAGCTCGGCAAAGGTTTTTCCCAGTTGCGGCACCAAAAACAACGGGTCATACCCGAACCCCCTTTCTCCTCTGGGCTCGGTGGCAATCACCCCCTCGCAGATACCTTCGGCTGTATAGACTTTACCCTCCGGCGTGGCTATTGCGACCACGCACCGGAAGCGGGCCGTGCGCTTTTCCGGAGGCACCCCTTCCAGCAGGCGCAGGAGCTTTTCGTTGTTGGCCCGGTCATCGTGGCCCGCACCTGCAAAGCGCGCCGAAAAAACTCCCGGCGCCCCGTTTAAATAATCCACCTCCAGACCCGAATCGTCCGCCAGAGCCAAAAGACCGGTGGCCGCGGCAACCGCCCGGGCTTTTTTAACGGCGTTTTCGGCAAAGGTTGTGCCGTCTTCTGCCACTTCCGGGA
>JBFLZY010000021.1:19584-38201 GCA_040755975.1 Bacillota bacterium
TTTAAATAATCCACCTCCAGACCCGAATCGTCCGCCAGAGCCAAAAGACCGGTGGCCGCGGCAACCGCCCGGGCTTTTTTAACGGCGTTTTCGGCAAAGGTTGTGCCGTCTTCTGCCACTTCCGGGAGATGCGAGTAGTCTTGCAGGGAAGCTACTTCGATGTCCAGAGGTCGCAACAGCTCTTTTAATTCTTTGAGCTTGCCCGGGTTGCGGCTGGCCAAAACGAGTTTTCTCATTACCCTCACCATCTTGGGAATCTGCGGTTTATTTTAAACCCCTATTTTCAATAAAGGAAGTAAGTATCGCCTTCGACCGCTACTTCCACGTCGTCCCCGTAGCCTTGACGCGCCTGCGCACAAAGCTCGCCGAGATCGTATTCGGGAAAGAAGTGCGTGATAATCAGTTCTTTCACCTTCGCGCAGGCGGCCAGCTCTCCGGCCTGGCGGGCGGTCATGTGCACGTCCTTGAAAACGTGGGCATCCTTATCCAGGCCGCTGGCCTCGCATAAAAAAATGTCGGCCTTTTCGGCAAAAGCGGCCAATTCTTCGCTGGGAGCGGCGTCGCCGGAGTAAACCAGGTACCCCGAACCTTCCACTCCCACCGCGTAGGCCGGCAGGGTATGCCTTACCGGCAGAAAAAATAGTCTTACCGGACCGATTTCCGTCCAGCGGGCGCGCACGCCGGGCGGCACCTCTTCTTCGGGCAAACTTTCAATGGGCACGACTTCAAAGAATGCTTCGGCGTCACCCGTCAACTCCCGAAAGGCCGGCTGCGGCTCCGCGGGCAAAAACAACTTCACCCGCTGGAGGCGCAGTTTCTCCCGTAAAGCGCTTCTGGTTGCGTGGCGCAAACAGGGCAGGTCCCCATAGTGATCGGGGTGGAGATGGGTAACGACGACGGCTCTGATATCGGCGTAATGGACAAAATGTCTTAAGCGGCTGAAGGCGCCGTGACCGATGTCCAGCAAAATGTTCGCCCCCCCGTCCTGCAGCAGGTAGCCCGAACAGGCCCCGCCGGCGCGGGGAAACGGGGCCCAGCAGCCTAAAACGGTTAACCGCACGAAAACCACCACCTTTAAACTTCCAGTATTTTACCTGATCATTTCCAAAAAGGCATCTATCCGCATGCGCGTGCGGGCGTCCAGGCGGTTGGGCCTGTCCCCTTCCAGGGTAAGCACAGGGAGCTTGATCCTTTCCCGGACAATCAAATCCTCAATCTGGCGAAAACAAAAGCTCTGGGCGTAATGGATGATCCCGTCCAGGGCGCGCCTGGCGATCTCGCGCTGGATATCCCCCAGCCGGTAAAAAATTCCGTACGGGTAAGTATATAATCGGTATTGTTCAACTAAATCCTCAGTTTCAAAAGGCATGGAGAACTGGCGCTGGGTTTCGTTATATACGACGTGCGCCCCCCGTTCCTCCAGATAATCATAAAGGTCGTCCATAATCGGGGGTACCCCGATGTAACCGAGCCGTAAATTGGCCCTTACCGCAGGGGCGGCAGGCAGGCCCGCTAAAAATTCCGCCACTTCTTTTTCGAAAGCATCCGGATCTCCCTTAAAATCGCTGCAGTTTACCTGGAAGAGGTGGTTGTCCCAGCCGCTTACCACGCCTTCCCGCCAGGTAAGCTCGTCGATCCGCCAAACCTTTCGCCGGATTTCGTTCAGCCGCCGGCGGACCGCCAGCACATCCCGCCAGGTCGCCCCCAGACGCTCCATCAGTTTCTCGATCTGAAGCTTCAACAGATCGTAATCACGGTCAAAAGGAAAGGCAAAAGGAATCACTTCTATCCCGGCCAGTTCCAACGTCTCCATCAAAGCGTGCGTATTGCTGCAGTCTCCCTGGGTAACTGCAATGACGGTTTTTATCTCCTTATTTTGCAGCACCGTGCTGTAGAGCCCTTTGATCCAGGCGCAGACATTGCGGGGGTAGCCGGCAAGCTCTGCTTCTTCCACTAACTGCCGGGGATCAGGACTGGTGATAAAAACGTTGTTCAGGTCAACCGGGAGGCAGTCGGCGGCATAAATGACTTCCACCGGGACAGTAGTTGTAATCCCTATCTTTTTTCGAAAAGCACACATCTCCACACCCCGGATTTAAATGTTCAGTAGAATGTACCGCTCCAAATGCAAGGCGCTGAAGTGAGTGCCGGGCCATGCCCCGGCGGATTAACTAAATATGTACCCCCGAATTGATCTTGCTTAACAAGCATCATAAAGTGCTTTTGCCAGCTGCAGGCGTTGGACGTCTTCAATATTATACCCCAACCGTTGCGCTGTTTTCAAAAACCCGGCGGGATCCCCGCTGACAAAATATCTGTGCCGGGCCGGGCCTTCCGCGTTATTCAGAAGCCCTAGACGGTCCATCTCCCGGCCGGCCTCCCGGACAGTGGCCGCCGCCGGGTCGACCAGGCGGACTTCCGGTCCAAGGTACTCCCTGAAGTGGGGGGCTAAAAAAGGGTAGTGGGTACAACCCAAAATCAGGGTATCGATGCCGGCTTCTTTTAACGGCCGCGCGGATTCAAAAACAGCCTGCCGGGCTTCTTCGCCTGCCGATAAACCTCCTTCCACCAGGGGCACCAGGCGGGGAGCCGGTTCCGCAAAAACCCTTAAATCCGGAGCCAGTGCTTTGATGGCGCGCGCATACGCGCCGCTTTTGACTGTGGCTTCCGTTGCGATCAGGCCGATCCGCCGGTTCCTGGTCGCCTCCACCGCTTCCCGCGCGCCCGGCTCGACCAGGCCGATCATCGGGACGCTATAGGCGGTGCGGACAACCGGCAAGGTTAAAGAAGAATTGGTGCCGCAGGCGAAAATAATATACTTTACCCCGGCGGATACCAAAAAAGAAATGATTTCGTGCGCAAACTGGATGAGCTCTTCTTTTTTTCTGGGTCCGTAAGGAACGTGCACCGTATCGCCAAAATAAATAATCGACTCACCCGGCAATAAACGGAACACCTCTCTGGCAACGGTCAGCCCGCCTACTCCGGAATCAAACAACCCGACAGGTCTGGGATCTCCCAATTATTTTGCCTCCCAAAAAACTATTGTCCCCGCTGCAAAAATTCATACCAGAGCAACTTAAACAAATCTTGCCCGTATCTATTTTCTTTTAATTATATTCCAAAAACACGCATCCTTTGTACGCTGAAATATATTCTACGCCAGGCTTCACCCGTTGGCAAGAAAAACGCCCCTTGTTACCCGAAGGGGCGGTTGGCTGCCGGGCCATGCCCCGGCTTAAGTCGAGCGGTTTCGTTGAATATTTACCTCCCCGCTTCGCTCTCCTGGGTTCTGGCTCTGATTAAACTGCCGTCCCTCCGCAAGGGTTTAGATATATCCAGATGCCCGGCGAGGGTTTGGACGCGCTCCCCTTCGATTAAAATCTGCACTTCCTGGACAGTGGGAAATTGGGTAAGGGTGTTGACGATGGAATAAACGGTGAGCAATTCGCCCGTTGCGCCGCCCCAATGCCGGGACTTTAAATTTTGACTAAAATCAACGATCGCCAGGCCGTTTTCCTTGATGTTGATATCTTTTAGCCGGGCACCGGCAGGAATGGTTGGATACAACCCGCTGTCCGCGGGCGGCCCCTGGCACAATTCCTCCAAAGTGCGCCTGCCGATCCCGACCACTTTGGGGATTTCCTTTGGGTACGCCACCAGATACCCGTTTTTATCCGCAAAATATAAAACCACGGCGGTGGTTCTGCCGGTGAATCCTTCGCCGCCGTCCCGCCCCCCTGCCTGTCCCGCTCCCGGAGATAACGAAGGCTGCCCGGCGGTTTTGAGGGCTTCCGGGTTTTCTTTCAAATAGGGCAATTCCTGGGTGCGGGCTTTTGTTTTTTCGGCCGGCAAAAACCCGCATCCGGCCAAAAACAAAAGAATTCCCAAAAAGCAAAACAAGATTCCCCGCCGCTTAAGCATTGTGCAACCACCCCAGATAACAGTAACCTTACTATTACCATTATATGGGAATTACTCAACAATATGCTATCCCGGCGGGAAAAAATTCTTTACAAACCTCCCGGGTCGGGCTTCTCCACCGCTGGCCTGCGCCGGGCCGCCTGGCGGCGGGCTTGGTGTCTTTGTTTTAGCGCGGGTACCACTATGCGGACGTACCACCAGCAAACCAACAGGGCCAGGCCAATGAAAAGTCCCGCCCAAAAATCGGTAACAAAAACGGCCGAAACCAGCACGGCAAAAATTACCGCGGTCAACAGGGGCACCAGCGGGCCGCCGGGCGCCGCGTAGGGCCGTTTGGCGGCCGGGTTTTTTTTGCGCAGGCTGAGTACGGCCAGGCCCGCAAGGACATAAACGATGGATTCCATCGCGGCGGCCATATTAACCAAAACCAGGTATTTGCGCGTGAGTAATACCGTTATGGAAATGCCCAGCCCAACCACAAAAACCGTCAAGATCGCCACCCAGGGGGTGTAATAGCGCATGCTTATTCTGCTGAAAACCGCCGGCAGGGCGTGCTCCCTGGCGGTCGCGTAGACAAAGCGGGAAACGCTTAACAGCCCGGCATTAAAAGTGGTGATGGAGGCGGAGAGGCTCAAGATGACGACCCAGGCCAGGCCAAATTTTCCCAAAACACTCTGGGCGAAGATAACCTGGGGAATGGGTGAGTTAGCCAGAATTTCCTTTGGTACGCTAACCGTCATTGCCACCGTAAAAAGGGCGTAGGTGATGCTTAAAAGGCCCACGGCAATCAGCATTCCCCGGGAAACCAGCCGGCTGTCGGTCACCTCTTCGGCCAAAGGGGTCACCCATTCAAACCCCACGAACAGAAAAATACCCACCGCAATGGCCTGGATTAACCCGCCGGAGCCGCCAATGGCGAACAGCGAAGCAGGTTCCCAATTTGTCCTCTGGAAAGCCAGCAAGCTCAGTAAAACCAGCGAGCCGATCAGGCCGTACGTGATTATATCCTGAAAGGTGCCGGCTATTTTAATTCCCCGGATGTTTAAGGCGGTTACGGTTAAAAACATCAGGATAATCCAAAAAAGCGGCGGGAACAGGGGAAGGGAGTGGCTGAGCACGCTGGCCAGCACGAAACTCTCGGCGCCGACCACACCCATGATCACAGCCATATATAAAATGGAAACCGTGAGGGCCAGCTGATCGTTAAAGGCCCGGCTGAAATACAACCTGATTCCGGCCGCCGAGGGCAGCTGCCCGTTCAACTCGGAAAAACACAGCGCCGCCAGCAGGCACAGGCAGCCCCCGACCAGAATAGCCACCCACGCCGAGTTCCCCGCCAAAAAACCGGCCACCTGCACCGCCGCCACGAACGTGGAAGCGGCCAGGGTCAAACCCGCGCTGGTGGCTACGACGGTACGCAGGGTGAGTACTCTTTTTAAAGACATCTTTACTCACCCCAGATCATCAAGGAAATAAAGTCGAGACGGACAACATCGTCCTCTGAACCCACCACTTGCAAGGTCCCGTTCAAGTACGGCTCGGTGGGCGTGATATCGCCGTAAAAAAGGTCCGCCAGGGTTTCGCTGTCGGCAATCACCGTCAAGTCGGGATTTTCCCAGGCGCCCTCGTACACGGTAAGGCTCCCGTCGGTCAAAACCAGCGTGTGCTCGGACGTTATATCGTTGGCCCGGACCAGAATTACCCGGTTCCAGTCCTTATTCATGATCTTTAAACGCTCATTTTGATTGTAACTCTGCCAAAACGCCTGCAAACTCTCTTTTATTTCTAAATGACTGGCCACTTCCTCCAAAAACCTCCTGCTGTCCTCTGGCTATTGGTGCTACCGCAAGGGAATAATCCGGGGGCGAAAATCCAAACGCCGGAGCAAATCCAGGTATTCTTCCGGCTGAATCTCTTCCCAGGGCTTTTGCAGAATGGCCACCAGCACTCCTTCAATCACGTTGGTGCCGAAGGAGCGCCCTGCAAACTCCGGAGTGGTGGTCACCAGCCAGCCGGCTCCCTTTTCCTTTAAAAAGTTTACGTCTTCTGCAGTGGTGGTATTGGTGATGATGGTTTGCCCGGCAAGGGCGGGCATATAGCGCCTGACCAGGTGGTAGTCCCCGGCAATAACCTTGGCCTCCCGGTAATAGTGGCCGTATTTTTTGATTTTTTCTTCATCCTGGACTTCCTGCTTTTTCCCCGTGGGGTATAACATATGAAAGGGTAATTTAACCATGTCCGGCAGAATTTTATTGGCAATTTCAGCCAGTTCAGCGAGGCTTTTAATGGCGTAAGGAATCCCGGCGGCGAAAATTAAATCGCCGAAGGTAACATCGCAACCGATGTCTAGAAACGCTTCGGCCATCCCGAAACGATCGACCGCACTGACCATCAGCACGGCAATCCCGGGCGGCAAGAGGCCGGTGTTTTCCCGTAAATAATAGACCGTTTGCCGCTCCAAAGTATTTTTCAACCCGCTGCCGTCCACCACGGGGGTTTTGCGGGCGGCTGCCATTAATTTTAAACCATCCCGGACGGCGTAGCGGGTTTTTCCGGCGTAAAGGTAAACATCTATCCCGCCCAGGCCGATGGCGTCCACTTTGCCGTCGAGCTCCCGGATGGTTTGGATGGCCTTGTCTAAATCGCCGTCCGTGCCCACCCGGCTGATTTCAAACTGCTCTCCCAGCAGCTCCACATTCACCCGGTGATCTCTTTTTGAGGAACCCAGGCTTACGCTGACCACCCGTCTCAAAACGAAAAACCCCCTGCTCTTTATAATAAGCCAAACCCTTTACCATTGTAACCAAATTAAAGTAAAATTACAAGCCGTTTGCCTCCGGAAAAAGACTCTCGTCCGCCGGTAAGTGCCCTGCCTTACAGAGCAGAGGGGGCCCACCACGGGCAGTTCTCTTGGAAAAACCAGCTTTATAATCTGATGTTAGTCTCGCTAAACAGTTTTTTCAAGCTGAAATAAAAAAAGCCGGCCGTCGAGCGCTGCGCGCGCCCAAGGAGGGCAATCGTAGCCTGATGGTAAAGCTCATCATTGCCGGGGGACTTGACGTAGCAATAGTATTCTTTGGCAACGCGGGCGTTGGCGGCGATCCATTCCTCGGGGGTTTCACCCTGGTTATATAACCCGCCCGCATTCACCTTATAATGGTGCTTCCGCTCTTTCACCCAGCGCTCGTAATCCAGGTGGCCGTCGAACATCCGGCAACAGGCGTGGTGAGGAACGCAGGCGTCCTGAACCAGGTGGGCCGCCGCGCCCAAAAAAAACATGGCTTTGGCGTGGTTCCCCTGCCGCCAAAGCACAAACGCTTTTTTAAAGTATGCGCTGCATTTTTGCGCCGCGTTCCCCCAGGGCCAGACTCCCCGCCCGGTCACCGGGTTATAGTGGTGGGCGGTGCTGCGCCAAAGGCGGTCGGCCCAGACCACCCCTTCATCCAACTTGTTGTTGAATCGGTTGAACAACTGGGCAACCTGCTTATAGCCATCGTTGGCCAGGATGATCCGCGCCTGGTGGTTACAGAATATATGCGTGCTGCTGGCGCCGAGAATCTGGGTGGGAAAGGAGGAAAAATAAACGGAAACACCCAAAAGAGGCTTGGCCAGGTTGAAAAGCAACAGCTTCATCCAGTTCACCCCGGAAAACAGCAATATTTCGGCATTTCTTAGCATAACACATTGATCCGCCGATAATCAACACGTTTTTGCTTTTTATCATCCGGGCATTGGCCCGGATCTCCAGAGTTTTCCGCTTGTCCGGCCGATAAAAAACAGGATATACTTACTTTGTCGAAAAAATTACCCTCCACGCACTGGGAAAGATTAAAATGACTATTAATGTCAAGTATTTTTTAAACAGGAATAAGCAACCCCGGATCTTAAGCCTGGCCGCCGAGCTTTTCGCTGTTTTAGTCGGGATCACGCTATTCCTCACCTTTCTTGGCCCGGCCCGCTATGACCTGGCCGGCCTGCACATTCTGGTGGCTCTAAAACCTTCTCTCCACGGCCAAACGGTGGTGGAATTGCCGCCCCTGGGTACCCTGACCATGCAAACGCACCGCACCCCTTTAGAAATCCGCTTAACCCTGCAAAACATCGACCCCGATCTCCTCTTTACCGATTTCACGCCGACCGTTAAGGATCTCTGGCCACATTTTGCACGGGCCGTCAGCAGCATCGTGATCACTTTTCTGGCCAAACAGCTCCTCCTGGGAGCCCTCGGGGCTGCCCTGGTCTTTTGGATTTTCCGGCGGGCACCGCTCCGCAAGTGCCTACAAGCGGCGGCCGCTGGAATACTCGTCGTCGGGGCGCTTTTCACCGCCACCTGGGCCACTTACGATCCGAAAGCGGTGCGGGAACCGGAGTTCGCCGGGATTATCGCCTTTGCCCCCCAGATGCTGGCCCTGGCGGAAGATACCGTGGCGGAATTAAACGATTTCCGGGATAAAGCCGTCCAGCTCACCAACAACATCCAGCAGCTTCTTTTCAAAATCGAACAGATGAACCTGGTGCAGACGCCTGCAACCAGCGATATCAAGCTGCTGGCCGTCGCCGACCTGCACAACAACCCGGTCGGCATCGATCTCGCCCTGGCCCTGGCCAACCATTTTAACGTGGACGCAGTGCTGGATGCCGGCGATCTGACCGACTACGGTTCAGCTTTAGAGTTAAAAATCGTCAACTCTCTCCAGCAAATCCGCGTTCCGTACATTTTTGCCGCCGGCAACCACGATTCCCCGGCCATCAGCAAATTTATCAAAAACCTTCCGCAGGGGCGCGCGTTGGAAGGCAACGTCGTAGAAGTTAAGGGGATCAAAATCCTCGGCTCCCCCGATCCTTTAGCCTCCCGTCCTTTTGTTGTACAGACAAAAGAAAATTTGCTCCCTGAACAAATAACTGGTCTGGAAAAAAGTCTGGAAAAAAGCAAGGTTTTCCCGGATCTGCTGCTGGTCCACAACCCCGCGGTGGCCAGAGCTTTCGCCGTTAAGATCCCCGTTCTGGTAGCCGGGCACACCCACCGGCCCGCCATTGAAAAGATCGGCGGCAGCCATTTGATCAATCCGGGCACAACCGGCGCGGCCGGCACCAGGGGGCTGGACCTTAAATCAGGCGTTCCTTATTCCGCGGCCATTTTATATTTTACAGCCGGCCCGAAGCGGGAGCTAAGGGCCGTGGACACCATTAAATACAATCCTCTCTCGGGGAAATTCAGCGTCGAGCGCCAGGTATTCACGAAAGGGGATTAGCCACCGGCCTCTTCACGGATTGGAAGCATCCACCTCTCCAAAGATCGCCCTGTATCACGGCTGTCTTTTGCGGGTTATACTACCGGATAAAGGGGCGGATCAAGGTTTTGGGCAACCTGACCTTTCACCTGCCAAAAATCCTTTTCAGAATTTATCCCGGAATAAGAAGAGAGCTCGGCAAATGGGAAGCAATGGCCCGAAAGTGCCCGGACGAAAAATTAAAAAAGCTGGCTTTAGCCAGCCTGAAATTCAAAAGATTTCACTGCCAGGGAGGGGGCGTCTTTGCCGCCTGGGTTCCCAGGCAATACCGGGAACCGCTGCTGAAAGCAATCATTTCGCTCCAGACCATCAGCGATTACCTGGATAACCTCTGCGACCGGGCCGGTTTGCACGACGAATCGTCATTTGCGCAACTGCACCGGGCCTTTCTGGACGCCCTGGATCCGGCTGCCGGGATAAGCAATTATTATTCCCTCTACCCCCATCGGGAGGACGGCGGGTATTTAAATTCCCTTGTCCGGACCTGCCGGCAGACCGTCGCGGTCCTTCCCGGCTATCCGCTGGTTAAAGAACACGCGTTAACCCTGGCCGGGCTCTACTGCGGCCTCCAGGTGTACAAACATTTGCCTGCGCAAGAGCGCGAAAAATGCCTGGTGTCCTGGCTCCAACCTCTGCTCGCGCCCAACCCGCAGTTATTCTGGTGGGAACTGGCCGCAGCCGCCGGCTCCACCCTGGGCATCTTCGCCCTGCTGGCGCTGGCCGGCAGGCCGGAGCTTTCCCCGGACGGCATCGCAAAAATAAACCGGGCCTACTTTCCCTGGATCGGCGGCCTGCACATTTTGCTCGATTATTTTATCGATCAGGCCGAGGACAAGGAGGAGGGAGATCTTAACTTTGTTTTTTATTACCCCGACGTGCGGCAGGCGGCAAAACGCCTGCGGTTTTTCTTTGCGCAGTCCCTTCGAAAAGCCCGGGAGCTGCCCGACCCCGCTTTTCACCAGCTGATCGTAAAAGGTCTGCCGGCCATGTACCTTTCAGATCCGAAGGTAAGCACCCAACAATTCCTGCCGGCAGCCGGCGCTCTCCTCGCCGCCGCCGGCCCCGACGGGCAAAAGCTCTATCGCTTTTGCAATTTCTTGCGCCGGGTCGGGATAATTTAGCTCCGTCAAGGGGGTTAAAATCCCCCGGGCGATCTTTTTTAAACCTTCCCGCGCCCGGCCCGCCGGCAAGGGTTCCAGGGCCTCGAGCGCCAGCTTTATTTTCAAGAAAACGACCCTCAGGGCATAGCGCAAGCAACCGGCGTCAGTCAGGCGGCCGGCCAGTTCCCTCGCTTCTTCCGGGGATAGCCCCCCCCGGCGCAGTTTTTCTTTCCAGGCGGAACCTTCCGCGGATGTATTTAAAAAATGAATCACCGGCAGGGTGGCGATTCCTTTGCTCAGGTCCTGCAGGCACGGTTTGCCCAATAATTCGGGGCTGCCCGTAAGGTCCATAACGTCGTCGATAATCTGAAAGGCGGTCCCCAGGTTTAAAGCGTATTTCTCCAGGTGTTTCAGCTCCCCCCTTTGGAGATTGCCCAGGATACCTCCGCTCTGGCAGGAGGCGACAAGCAGCGAAGCGGTCTTTTTCCGGACGCGGGTGAAATACCCGCTCAGGCTGAAGTCCCTGGCGCACAGCTCGGCAATTTCCCCTTCGCACATGAAACGAATTGTTTCGGTGACGGCTTTCAGAATACCCCTCGGCAGGTCGATGATTAAGTTAAAAGCGGTGGCAAAAAGGTAATCTCCCGTGAGCACCGCCGGAACCCGGCCAAGTAAACGGTACAGGCTGGGCCTGGCGCGGCGAAGGGTGGCTTCGTCGATAATGTCGTCGTGAATGAGCGAAGCCAGGTGAATCAACTCCATGGCGGCGGCCGCCCGGGCCACCGCCCGCAAATCCGGTGAGGCGAATCCTGCCGAAGCAGCCACCAGGGCGGCCCGTAAGCGCTTTCCGCCAACAAGCGCGTGCGCCAGGGAATCCCGGACGGCCGGAACCCGGCTGGCCGTGGCCAGACGCAGCAATTCTTCAAGTTCTTCGGGAGCGGGGAAATGGAGATAACTGAAAGTCATTTTTTTCCTCCCGCCTGTTGGCGCCGGCGTTACCTCTGCGCATAGTATAAGCACTTCCTTGCCTGGCCATGCAACCGTTTAAATTTTTGCTTTGACTCCAAATTACGCCGGGATTAAAATGGAAACAGCTTAAACAAGAAAGCGGTGGGGCAGCTGAACGAAAAGCCCGCGGGTCTAAAACTTCTTCCCCGCCGGTACTGGTGGGGGGCCTTTTTTGCCTTCACCTTAAGCGCCCTGGGAATCATCATGATCAGCGGCGCCGGCCTTAGGCAAAGTGCGCAAGTCATAACGGCCATGAAAAGCAGTTACCTGGCGGCGGCAGCGACCCTCTTGATTGGCCTGTGGCTTCTGGAAGCCGCCCGGATGAAAGCAATCCTGGCCTTGCTGGGAGAACGTTTGCCGGTAAAAGACATCGTGCAGGTAAACCTGGCCTTTGGCTTCGCCGCCGCCGTCACGCCGGCCGCCGGGGGAGGACCGCCGGCCCACGCCTACCTTTTTTATTTGAAAGGGATCGCGGCGGAAAAAGCAGTAGCGGCGGTCAGCGCGCGGACTTTGCTGGCCGTGGGCTCCATTTCCTTGCTCAACCCGCTGCTCGTTTTTAGTTTTCGGAATTATCTGGGCTTGCCGGCGCTAACTGAAAAACTCGTTTTGGCGGGGGTAGTCAGCGTATCCACGGGGATTTTTGTTTTCTTATTCTTGTCTTTGCGACCGGAACTAATTTTTCCCCTGCTGAAATGTCTGCCCGAAAAAACGCGGGCTAATTCAAGTGAGCGGATCGCCGGGTTTAGTTCTTCCCTCCGTTCCCTTCTTTTTACTTCCCGCAAAAGTACTTTAATCTCTATCTTAGCGCTTTCTTTCCTTTACTGGGGAATTTTCTTTTCCATCGGCTGGGTGCTGGCCGTGGCGCTCGGCGGCTCCGTAGCCTGGCCGGCCATGGTTGCCCGCCAGGTGGTCCTGCATTTTTTATTGGCTTACGTTCCTTTGCCGGGGGCCAGCGGGGTAGCGGAGGTAAGCTACGCCGTTTTTTTCACGCCCTTTGTGCCGGCCGCCGCGCTGCCTGCCTTGGTGGCCGGTTGGCGCTTTTTTACTTATTACCTCAATATAATCATCGGCGGCATATTATTCTGGTGGCTGGTTGCCCGCCAAAGGAAAAGTTTTTAATCTGTAAACTTGCCAAGAAAGCAAGTCTTTTCCTTAACTGCGCTTCATGCCCGGATTTGCCGGATACACCTTCCCAAAATATTTTTTGCCAAGCCCGTTTTGGGCAGGACTTTATTCGCGCCACGGAGAAGAAAGAAAAAAGGGGGTGATTTTGAATGTCCAGAACCTCTATTATGGACAAGGCTAGGGAATTGGGCCAGGAACTGGCTGCCTCCCCTGAGTACATAGAGATGAGACAGGCGGAAGCAAATATTATCCGGGACCCCCAGGCAAGCAGTGTAGTGCAAAACTTTCAAGAACTGAAAAAAGCGTGGGAAAAGGCCCAAATTCAAGGAATCCACCTGCCCCAGGCGCACTTGCAAAAACTTCAAGAAGCAGAGGAACGCATGTTACTGAATCCCGTGGTCAGAAACTTTACCGAGGCCCATCAACGCTTTTTAGAAGTGTTGCAGGAAGTCAACCATACAATATGGGAAGGAATAAGGGGATGCAGTTGCGATGAGGGAGAGTGCGGCAGCGGTTGAAGGTAAGTTAACGGCCGGGCGTTCCGCCCGGCTTTATTCTTCCCGATGATAAGCACCTGACTTTGCCAGAGGGAGCAGAAAAGCCGCTTTGTTCGTATCTTTTAGAATGGTTACGTAAGCCCAGCCGTTTTTTTCTTTTATTTTCAGCCCGGCCGCGTTCCTGAGCCGGGCATTTTTGGCCACCGGCAGCGCGAAGGTCATTTCTTTTAGCGAATCCGGACACGCGGCTGATATGTAATAACCGGGGTCACTTTTCCGAACGGAAAAACGGACTTTTTCGTGCCGGGTGAGGAAACCGGCAAAATCGCCCATTGTCCGCACAGACAAGTTGCCTTCTTCAGCATACTTGAGAATATAGCTTTGAATTGCCCTCCACATTTCGGGGTGGCGGGCGATGGAAACCGGATGAAAATAAAGCAGGCGGATTTCCCGTCGCTCAACGAGATAATCGATCAACTGCCGGATATCACTTTCGATCTGGGAGGGCTTTCGCCCGCTGGCCAGCATATTTTCAAAGGCTGTACCGTAAATTGTTCCGGTGTAGCCGAAAAGCCAGAACCGTTTCTCCGGCTGCCCGTTAAACCAGGCATGCGTGGGCGGGGAGTTAAAGGCTACCGGGAGCGAAGCTGCTTTTGTCTCCCAGGCGGCCAGAAAATCATTTACCTTCGGGTCGTGCGCGCCCCCGGGAGCGGCGTAGTCGCTCACCGGCTGTCCGGTTGCCGCGAAGAGAGCCTGGAAGTTTCGGTCAATATAATCTTTTTTTTCTTCGTCGCTTAACTCCTTATAGTGGTAGGCCCAGTAGTTATGCCGCCAGCCTCCGTGGGCGCCAATGCTGCCGTACCGGCTGAGCAACTCCACATAACGGCGGCCCCTTTTCGGGTTTAAAACATCCACCCCTCTTTTATCGCCGGGGCGGTCGTTGTCCGGTCCGGCCGTAACATAAAAGGAAAAGGGGATCTCCCTGGACAGCAGCTTCCAGGCAAAAATCCGGTCGAGATCCCTAAAATAGGCTCCGGAGCAGACGTGGATGGCCACCACCAGCCCGGCCACGCCGCCGGGGGAAGCCACCAGGCGCGGCAGGCCCACCAGTTCTAAGAGAAAGTATTTAAGCAGCGCGCGCAGGAAAAAGTCGACGTTCTCCCCGGCTTTGAGCAGGCCGGGCGCGCCGTTCACAGACAAAACCACGCCGCCGCCCGGGTAATTTTTTTGGAGGACAGAACCGTTTTCCGGAAAACCTTCCCGACCGGTATAGGCTAAAATGCCGGCCGTAACATTAGTTAAGGGGAAATAGCTATCCTTTAACGGAGGGTTATCATAAACTTTGAGCATATCGTGGTCAAAAAGACCGGGGTCAAAATATTTGCGCAGGGGAGACTGTCCGGGAACCAGCAGAATACCTTTTTCCCGGCTTTCGAAGAAATTTTGTTTTTCATCGGAAAAACCGGGCGGTATCTCGTATTGCAGGCCCGCGACGGTTGAAAATAAACCTTTTTCCCGAAGGCCACCTTTTTCGTCAAGCGTACCTGCATCGGCGCCGATGAAAACTTTCCCGCCAAACCTGGTTACGTACTCTTCCAAAAGTCTGGCTACGGACGGGGCTACCTGCCGGTTTACCCTTTCGGGAAGAATAAGGGCGGCATAACTTTCCTTTAAAGACCGCGGGGTATACTTCAACAGCGCTTTTGCGGGGAGCAGTTCAAAAGGAAACCCTTCTTCCGCCAAAATTTGCTGGTAGGCGGCGGAAACGTTGGCCCCGGCAACCTCAAAAACCAGCGCCGCTTTTAGTTCGGCGTTTACGGGAAAGTCGGGGGTTGGCGCCATGACGGGCTGTACTAAGGACGCTCTGGATTCCCCCGGAGGAAGCTCGCTTTCCGACCATTTCACCCAAATCAATAACAAGGCGGCAAAAATCAACCCAAAGAGCAAAAAAAGGGCTTTCTTACCTTTCAACTCAGAACCACCACAAGTACTATTATGCCAGCAGATTAGCAAAATGGCAACCGGGGGGAAATTTATTTTTCCTGAAAAAGCATTGGCAGGAAACAAGGGTAACCATGTGAGTGCCGGGCCATGACCCGGCAGGTTAACTGAGTACTTACCATTAGCCTAAATAACTGTTCTTTGTTTTTCTTGCCGCATAATCTCTGTAATGTGGTTTTGACTGTCCACAAGAACGATGGTAGGCTGGAATGCGCCGGCTTCCTCGGGCGTCAGCAGGGCGTAGGCGATAATAATCACGACGTCCCCCGGCTGAACCAGGCGGGCGGCCGCACCGTTTAAGCAGACCATTCCGGACCCGCGCTCCCCCTGGATAACGTAGGTTTCCAGGCGGGCGCCGTTGTTGACATTCACCACCTGCACTCTTTCGTGGGGCAAAATTCCGGCCGCTTCCAGCAACTCCTGGTCGATGGTAATGCTGCCCATGTAGTTCAAATTGGCCTCCGTAACGGTAGCCCGGTGAATTTTCGCCTTAAACATGGTCAAAAGCATAAGTCACACCCCCTGGATTCAACACTGCGTTGTCAATCAGGCGCGTTTTGCCGATGCGCACCGCCAAAGCGAGCAGCGCCGGACCCTCCAGCCAATCTACCGGTTTTAAATCGGGCAGGGAACGGATCTCTACGTAGTCCACCCTGGCCAACGGTTCGGAAGCAATTTCCTGCCGGACGGCCTGCAGCAACCCGGTTGCCTCTCTCTCGCCGCCGGCCACCGCCCGCTCAGCAATTTTCAAACTCCGGAAGAGCACCGTGGCTGCCTGCCTTTCCCGGGAGTCGAGATAGACGTTCCGGGAACTCATGGCCAGTCCGTCCGGTTCGCGTACGGTGGGCACGGTGACAACCTCCAAAGGCATGTTCAAATCCTTCACCATCCGTTTAATCACCAGCGCCTGCTGGGCGTCCTTTTGGCCAAAAAAGGCCTTATCCGGCAAAACGATATTGAAGAGCTTGGCGACAACGGTGGCCACGCCGCGGAAATAAACCGGGCGGGAAAGACCGCAGAGGCATTCCGTCAAGCCGCTTACCTCCACGTGGGTGGAGAAACCGGCGGGGTACATTTCTTCCTCGAATGGGTAAAATATGGCGTCAACTCCGGCTTCGCGGGCCATCTTTTGATCCCGGGCGAAGTCGCGGGGATATTCGTTAAAATCCTCCTGCGGCCCAAACTGCAAAGGATTGACAAAGATGCTGACCACCACCGCGCCGCAGGCTTTTCCGGCCTCCCGCATCAGGGCGAGGTGGCCTTCGTGAAAGTAGCCCATGGTGGGCACGAAGCCGATTGTCTGGCCGCGCGCCCGTGCCTGCCGGACAAATTCCCTGATCTCGTTAATCGTGCGGCAAATCTGCACCAATCCCACTCCCCGGAAAATGTTTCCTCGTTCGCCGTTCGTTTATATTCAAGTTTAGTTAAACCTGGCCAGGATCTCTTCGGGCATACTGAAGCAGTGTTCCGGCCCGGGGAAGGCCCCGCTCCGCACCTCTTCGCGGTAGGCCAAAAGCGCCTTCGTGATGTCTTCGTGAATGTTGGCGTAGCGCTTTACAAACTTCGGCCCGGTGCCGCCGTACATGCCCAGCAGGTCGTGGGTGACGAGGATCTGCCCGTTGCAGTGGGGCCCCGCGCCGATGCCGATGGTGGGCACGGCCAGCATTTCCGTAATCATTTTGGCCAGCTCGGCGGGGACACATTCCAAGACGATCGCAAACACCCCGGCCTCTTCCAAAGCCCTGGCGTCGGCAAGAAGTTTTCTGGCCGCCGCCTCATCCTTTCCCTGCACTTTATAGCCGCCCAATTGGTGAACGGATTGGGGGGTAAGCCCCAGGTGGCCCATCACGGGGATTCCCGCCGCAACCATGGCTTTCACCGTCCCCGCAATTTCCTGGCCGCCCTCCAGCTTGACCGCCTGCGCGCAACCTTCCTGGATAATGCGCCCGGCGTTTCTTAAACTCTCTTCCACGGACAGGTGGTAGGAAAGAAAAGGCATGTCACCCACCACCAGCGCTCTGGAGACGCCCCGCGCAACCGCCTTTATGTGGTGAACCATATCGTCCATTGTTACCGGGATGGTGGAGCTGTACCCCAGAATGACGTTGCCCAGGGAATCTCCCACCAGAATGCCGTCGATGCCGGCGGCGTCGACCAGCTTCGCCAATGGGTAATCATAGGCCGTGAGCATGGTGATCGGACACCCCTCCCTTTTGGCCTGGCGGAAATAGGCGGTGGTTACCCGTTCCGAACTCATTTACCTTCCCTCCTTCTTAAGGATACTTTTTTAAGGTTATCGGTTTTGATTGTCAATATCCCGGCTCTCAGATATGCTTGTCGGAAAATATTTGTCTTAACTCCGCTCCCTGCCGTTCGTCTATGCTCCCCTTTTCCAAGGCCACGCGCACGGTATACAAACCCAGCGCGCGGTAAAGGTTTAACTCTTCCTCGCCAACCTGTTTTAACGCCGGCAGGTGATCCCGGATCGTGGTACCGTCGCCCCTGGACACCGGCCCGGTCAAAGCCCGGACCGGACCCGCCCGGTGGATGTTGTTGACCGTACCCTGAACAAGGGGAAACAAAGCCTGAAAAGCTTCTTCCCGGGACAGCCCGAAATGCCGGTAAAGCCCGGTGGCAAAATGCATCAAGGAAACCAGGTAATTGGAAGCAATGCAGGCCGCGGCATGGTACAGCGGCTTGTCTTTGGCCTCAATAATAAAGGCCTTGCCCTGTAAATCACTGACGATCCGCCTGGCCAGGGAAAGGGCCTTTTCATCCCCCTCCAGGGCAAAATAAGAGCCGGGTAAATTTTTCATGGCCCCCTCGACATCGGCAAAGGACTGCAGGGGGTGGATGGACACGGCCAAGGCGCCCGCTTCTTTTACACCCTGCAACTCGTGGGCCGCGTGGGCGCCGCTGGTGTGGGCCACGACCTGGCCGGGGCCAAAGCCCCCCTGCCCAGCGATGTTTTTCGCCGTCCGGGCAATTTCCCGGTCCGGCGTCGTGACAAAGATCAGTTCCGCCCGCCGGGTCAGTTCCCAGGCTTTATCGTACGCCGGACAACCCAGCGCCGCGGCCAATTTTTCGGCCGAACGCAGGCTCCGGCTGGCCACCCCGGCAACCGGGTAACCTTTTCTCTGCAGTAAAATTGCCAGCGCCGAACCAACCTTGCCGGCCCCGACGATGGCGAGGGCAGGTTTTCCCATAAGCCAGATCTCCTTTGTGCTTTTCAAAAAGAAAACCTTTCGGACAGACCAAATCCGAAAGGTTTTGCTTGCTGACTCTCCCGTCTCGGTCCATCCGGCTCCAAGCGGTAAAATCAAAGAACCAAAGGCCCAATGCCCAACAGGGTAGAAAAAGGATGAGAAACAAAATGCAACGGGTATAACTCCTTAATGGATGCCAACCCTTAAGTGGATTTTAACATACCCTCTTCGTGGAAGCAAGAGATTTTTTGTTCGAATATTGTTTCGGGCAGGTAAATGTTCGGTGAAACCGCATACTCGGCTCGGGCACAGCGGGTTAACCAACCCTGAAAATAGGCTTTCACCCTCTGTTGGTACCGCGGAAAAAGCGGCATGGGGGTCTAATCCAAATTGCCCCTGTCTTCTTTGGACGTAAATATTTCCGGTAATTTTTCAACAGGGTCTAATTCCCCGGTCTTCTCGCTT
>JBFLZY010000022.1:0-36748 GCA_040755975.1 Bacillota bacterium
TGCCTTGCGCGCGTCCGGGGCCGGGGCGGAAGTGGTGGTGGTCGAGGCGCCGCCGCAGGTGCGCCGGCAGGCTCAGGAAGCGGGGTTGTCGACCGGCAAGTACCTGCTTTACCTGCGCGGCGCGCAAGCGGGTCTGCCCGTGAGTATTGAGGAGCTAAAAGAGGAAACCCTCACCGGCCTGGAAGCGAAAAAACACTTTAAGGCGCGCGATTTAATGCGGGATCTCACGAATCCGGCCGGGGAAACCCAGCAGGAAAAGGAAGCGGAAATCCAAAAGGAAAGAGATTTTCCAGGATTGCACCGCGCGCCGGGCGACCGGGAAAAAGACGGTATTCGTGAGCAAAGCGGCAATCGGAAACAAGCAGAAGAAACAAAGAAAAAAAATATCGGGGAAAGGGAAACTAAGGCGCGCGATTTAATGCGGGATCTCACGAATCCGGCAAAAGACGGTATTCGTGAGCAAAGCGGCAATCGGAAACAAGCAGAAGAAAGGGAAGAGGAAACAAAGGAAAAAATTATCGAGGAGAGGGAAACGGTGCCCGGCCGGGATAAGTTTCCCGGGGCAGGAGAGGAAAAAGGAAGGAAGGCGGAAGAGGGAGAGAGCGAAAGGAATGAGCGCCCGAAAGCATAACGCCGTACCCCGCCGATAAGTTAAGTAAGTTAAGTGCCAGGCACTTAACTTATGTGATCTGGTAAAAAAGTGCTTGTCAAAGCAACCGGTTTGTGATATACTTAACTCGTGTTTAAATGGTTGGCATATTTTTTATGATATACTTAGTGATAGCCTTCACCATCACAAGCTGGTCTGTTCTGCGCATTTTATGCGTCCTCTTCAGCTCCTCAAAAACAATGTCATTTTATGTTAAAAGAAATTCTAAATTTTGTTGCCTCAAAAAAGAAGGAAGTTTCGTTTTTGTGTCGAAAAGTACTAATGGTAAAAAAAAGAGGCGATCCCGCCCGGCTGGGGCGTCGCCTCTCGTAACCACGTGCGCATAAGTCTCGTTTCCTTTGTTTTATCAGAAGTATGACAAGAAAAATAGCAAGTAGACGACAATCTTGATGGTTGTTTTTAGGGTAAAGTGTTCTTAGGCGCGAGGGGGTGAAGCTCGTTTCTTGAAATCAGGAACAAAGCGAACGGCTGATTCGCACCAAAAGCACATTTTGAAAGGGAAGGGAGAAGCGAGATGAGTTATCTTGGCCATGGCGGCAAAGAAATTGTCGAAAGAGTGATGGCGCCGGAAGAGGCTGCCCGGGCGATCCGGGGATTGGCGCCGGTGCCCATCCGCGGGCAAATTGCCAGAGAAATTATCGATATTGCGTACGGGTTTTTTACTCCCCTGGAAGGTTTTATGACCAAAGCGGACGTGGACCGGGTCTGCAAAGAGATGCGGCTGGCCAACGGCGTACTCTGGCCGATCCCCATCGTTTTTGACATGTCCGACGCGGAAATAAGCGAAAAAGGGATCAAGGAAGGCGCCAGGGTCCTTTTAACCTACCAGAATCAACCAATGGCCATTTTTGAAGTGGAAGAAATATTTACCTACGATAAAACGGAGATGGCGGGCAAGGTATACGGCACCACCGAAGAAAAGCACCCCGGAGTGGCCAGGACGTACAATTATAAGGATAAATTCCTCGGCGGCAAAATTACCCTGGTCAACCCGCCAAAGATCAACCCTCCCTTTGACGAATTCTTCTTCACCCCCAAACAACTCCGGCAAAAATTCGCCGAAAAAGGCTGGCAGCGGATTGTGGCCCACCAGACCAGAAACGTGCCGCACACCGGGCACGAGTGGCTGATGAAGGGTTCCTGGCTGCAGGCCCACGGCGAGCTGCCGGTGGAAAAAACGGTTACGGGCGTGCTCGTAAACGCCATTATCGGCGAAAAGAGAAAGGGCGACTACATCGACGAAGCCATCGTCCTGTGCCACGACGTGCTGCGCAAAGCGGGCTATTTCCGGGAAGACGTCCACCTCACCTCCATCACCCTTTGGGACATGCGCTATGCCGGGCCGAAGGAAGCCGTTTTCCACGCCATCTTGAGGACGAATCTGGGCCTCACGCACCACATGTTCGGCCGGGACCACGCCGGCGTGGGCACGTACTACGATCCTTACGACGCGCACCGGATCTTTGATCAGATCCGGGAAGAAGATTTAAGAATTAAACCGGTGCGGGTGCTGGAATGGTGGTATTGCCCGGTTTGCGCGGAAGTAACTTACATGGGTCTTTGCGGGCACACGAAGGAGCGTCAAAACTTCAGCGGCACGCTGATCAGGAGTATCATTCAAGACGGCGTGAAGCCACCTCGCCTGATCTTCAGACCGGAGGTATTTGATTTAATTATGGAATGCGCGGAGAAATACGGGTTTGGGGACGCCTTTGTGACGGACAAATATTTGCGTGACCGGAATCCCGTCTTTACCCTTCCCGAGATGAAGTTTTAGGAGGTGGCGAAAAGATGTCAATTTCCATCAATATCTGGATTAACGAGGAAAGGCTGGCCAAGCTGCAAAAAGCGGGGTTGGCCGACATGGCCCAGGAGGTACTGGCCGGTCTAAAGGTCTTAAAAGTGCCGTGCACGGAAGAGCAAAAGGACAAGGTTTTAAAGGTATTTCCCACCGCTAAATACGATTCGGCGACTACCAGGAGCATTGAGTTGCTCCCCAGGGATGTAAAAGACAAGATCTTTGACAAGGTTGTGGAAAAACAAAGTCTGGATGTAATGGGCGATTTCCTGAAAGATTACTGAAATAATTTAATTAACCATTTGGAGAGGGGTGAGCGCGGGGAGAGGAGGTTTGCTGTCGGCAAAGGATTTATTCCCAAAGATAATTAAAAAATTATTAAGGAGGTTGGATCTATGCCCAGTTTTGTAATTGCGGAAAAATGCGACGGCTGCAAGGGGCAGGATAAAACGGCCTGCATGTACATTTGCCCCAACGACCTGATGGTCCTGGACAAAGAGAGAATGAAAGCCTACAACCGGGCGCCCGAGATGTGCTGGGAGTGCCAGTGCTGCGTAAAGATTTGCCCGCAGCAGGCGATGGACGTCCGCGGCTACGCCGACTTCGTGCCGATGGGGGCCAGCTGCGTACCCCTGCGCGGTTCCGACAACATTATGTGGACGATTAAATTCCGGGACGGCTCCATCAAGCGCTTCAAGTTCCCCACCCGGACCACGCCGGAAGGTTCGGCCGTGCCGGACGGCGGTTTTGAGACCGGCACCGACGACTTGAAGAGCTACGTCCTTTTTACCGAGCCGGGGTCGCTGGGCTGCGAAGTCCCCACCATTAAGAAGTAAGGTAAGGAGGTTAGGGAAATGGCTAATTTTGAAACCGTAGAAGTCAGCACCGATCTTTTGATCGTCGGCGGCGGGATGTCCGCCTGCGGCGCGGCCGTGGAAGCCGCCTACTGGGCAAAGAAACACGGCCTGAAAGTCGTCCTGGTCGACAAAGCGGCCATGGACCGCAGCGGCGCCGTGGCCATGGGCCTCTCCGCCATTAACCAGTACATCGGGCAGGCGGAAAAAGACAACACGGTCGAGGATTACGTCCGCTACGTCCGGCAGGACCTGATGGGCATCACCAGAGAGGACCTGGTTTACAGCATCGCCCGGCACGTGGACTCCACCGTGCACCTGTTTGAAAAGTGGGGCCTGCCGATCTGGAAAGACGAAAACGGCAAGTACGTCCACGAAGGCCGCTGGCAAATCATGATCAACGGCGAGTCCTACAAGATCATCGTGGCCGAGGCCGCCAAGAACGCTTTGAAAACCCTCGGCGACGATTGCATTTACGAGCGCGTCTTCATCGTGGAGCCCCTGGTGGACGGCGACAAGGTCGTCGGCGCGGTCGGCTTCTCCACCCGGGAGAATAAGTTCTACGTCTTCAAGGCGAAAGCCGTGCTGGTCGGCATGGGCGGCGCCGTGCACGTCTTCCGGCCCCGTTCCACCGGGGAGGGCTTGGGCCGCTCCTGGTACCCGCCGTTCAACACCGGTTCCTCCGCCTACTTCACCATCAGGGCCGGCGCCGAAATGACCTGCCAGGAAGTGCGCTTCATCCCGGTGCGGTTTAAGGACGCCTACGGCCCCGTCGGCGCATGGTTCCTGCTCTTCAAGTCCATCGCCACCAACGCCTTCGGGGAAGACTACATGGTCACCCATCCGGAAGTGCTGGCGGAGTTTGCCCCTTACGGCCTGACCAAGCCGATTCCGGCCAACCTGCGCAACCACCTGGGCTTGATCGATGAAAGAGCCGGCAAGGGCCCGATTTACATGCAGACCGCGGACGCCATCCGGAGGCTGGCGGATGCCTACCCGGACGAGAAGCAGCGCAAGAAAAAGCTCAAGGAGCTGGAATCCGAGGCCTGGGAAGATTTCCTCGACATGACCATTTCGCAGGCCCTGCTGTGGGCGGCCACGAACATTTACCCCGAAGAGAAACCGTCGGAAATCGCCGCCTGCGAACCGTACTTCATCGGTTCCCACTCCGGCGCTTCCGGCGCCTGGGTCAGCGGCCCGGCGGACCTCGCCCCGGCGGAATACTTCTGGGGCTACGGCAATATGGCCACCGTCAAGGGTCTGTTCTGCGCCGGCGACGCCTCGGGTGCTTCCAGCCACAAGTTCTCCTCCGGCTCCTTCACCGAAGGCAGAATTGCCGCCAAGGAAGCCGTTCGCTTCATCGTGGAAAACAACGTGGAGCCGAAGGTGGACATGGGCAAAGTGGAAGAGCTTAAAGCCGCCATCTTAAAGCCGCTGGACACCTTTGAGCAGTATAAGGGCCAGACCACCGATCCGAACGTCAACCCGAACTACATCCGGCCGATGCAGTTCATGTTCCGGCTGCAGAAGATCATGGACGAGTACGCCGGCGGCGTGTCCAAGTCCTTCACCACCAACAAGCACCTGCTGGAAAGGGGCATGGAGCTGCTCACCATGCTGAAAGAGGACTCGGCGAATCTGGCCGCGGAAAACCTCCACGAGCTGATGCGGTGCTGGGAGAACGTCCACAGAATGTGGCAGGCCGAAGCGCACATCCGGAGCGTCCTGTTCCGCGAAGAAACCCGGTGGCCCGGCTACTACATCCGCGCGGACTTCCCGAAGATGGACGAAGAGAACTGGAAGTGCTTCGTCAACTGCAAGTGGGATCCGAACAGCGGCCGGTGGGACGTCTTCAAACGGCCGATTATCTCCATCGTCGACTAACGAAAATGTCGTCTGCGTGACAGACAGGTTCCATATTCGGTAGTAAAATGCTTCCACGGGTAAGAGCCGTGGCTGTTCGCGGCCACGGCTTACCCGTGTTTTTAAAAACTAATTGTGACGGTGATGAAAAAATGGGTAATCGCAGCATCCTGGTGGTTGGCGGGGGAATCAGCGGATTGACTGCCGCCGTCGAGGCTTCCGAAGCGGGCGCCGAGGTTTTTCTCGTGGAGAAGAACCCGTACCTGGGCGGCCGGGTGGCCCAGCTGAACCAGTATTTTCCCAAGCTGTGCCCCCCCAACTGCGGGCTGGAAATTAATTTTAAGAGAATAAAGCAAAATCCAAAAATACGCTTTTTTACCATGGCGGAAGTGGCCGAAGTAGCGGGCCGGGAAGGAGATTTTGAGGTCAAGGTCAAAGTCAACCCGCGCTACGTGAACGAAAACTGCACCGCTTGCGGGAAATGCGCGCCGGCGTGCCCGGTGGAAAGGCCTAACGATTTTAATTACGGGTTGGACAACACAAAGGCGATTTATTTGCCCCACCTTTTTGCCTTTCCAATGAAGTACGCCATTGACGAGCGGGTATGTTTGAAAAACGAATGCGGCAAGTGCGTGGAGGCGTGCCCTTACAATGCCATTGACCTGAATATGGAGCCCAAAACCGTAACTTTGCAGGTGGGTTCCCTTGTCTGGGCCGCCGGGTGGAATCCTTACGACGCCGCAAAGATCGCTTATTACGGTTTCGGCCGGTACCCCAACGTCATTACCAACGTGATGATGGAAAGGCTGGCGGCGCCCAACGGCCCCACGCAGGGGAAAATTTTGCGCCCTTCCGACGGAAAGCCGGTGGAAAAAGTGGCTTTCGTCCAGTGCGCCGGTTCCCGGGACGAAAACCACCTGCCATACTGCTCCGGAGTATGCTGCCTGGCTTCTTTAAAGCAGGCCACCTACATTAAAGAACAGAACCCGGACGCGCAAATTTATATTTTCTTTATCGACATTCGCGCGCTGGGCAAGTTCGAAGACTTTTACGCGCAAGTGAAAGAGATCGAAAACATCACCCTGGTCAAAGGAAAGGCCGGCGATATTACGGAAGATCCCGAGACGAAGGATTTAATCGTGGTTGCCGAAGACCAGGTTTCCTTAAAGGTAATCAAGGAAAAATTCGACCTGGTCGTGCTGGCCACCGGCATGGCGCCGGCGACGCGAGACGAAAAAGCGCCCGTTGACCTGGTTTACGATGCGAATGGCTTTATTGTGAGCGAGCAAAATACGCCGGGCATTTACGGCGCCGGCTGCGTGGGCCGGCCCATGGATGTGGCGGCGTGCGTTCAGGACGCCACGGCGGCGGCGCTCAAGGCCATTCAATCTACGGTGGGGAGGTAATTGCGGTGGAGAAAAAGGTGGGCGTATACATCTGTACGGGCTGTGACATAGGAGAGTCTTTGGACTGTGAGGCGCTTTCGAAAGTGGCCGCAAGCGAGTACAAGGTACCCGTTTGCAAGTCCCATCCCTTCCTCTGCAGCGGCGAGGGGGTCGCTCTCATTAAAAACGACCTTGCCGGGGAAGGCGTGAACGCCGTCGTTATTGCCGCCTGTTCACCGCGCGTTAACTACGACGTTTTCGACTTCCCGAACGTCTTTGTGGAGAGGGTCAACTTAAGGGAACAGGGCGTCTGGTGCCATCCGGCAAACGACGAAGATACGCAGATGCTGGCTGAGGACAGCCTGCGCATGGGGATCGTCAAGGCCCAGCAGGCCGGCCTGCCGGAGCCTTTCCAGGCCGAGAACCTTTCCAGGACCGTCCTGGTGGTGGGCGGCGGCCTGGCGGGCATCACCGCCGCCGCGGAAAGCGCCCGGGCGGGGTACCAGGCCGTTCTGGTGGAGAAAAAGGAATCCCTGGGCGGCTGGGCGGCCGGGCGGAAAAACGTGGTCGGCCTGCGCCCGCCTTACACGGAACTGGAAGATCTCAATCTTCCCGGGAGAATTAAAGAAGTCGAGGACAACCCCGGGATTACCGTTTATAAAAACGCGCAGATTGAAAAAATCACCGGCGCCCCGGGGATGTTTGACGTGCAGATCAAGCAAAACGGCAGCGTCGCTAATGAACGGGTGGGCGCCATCGTGCTGGCCGCCGGCGCCGTTGCCTACGACGCGACGAAGCTGGATAAACTGGGCTTCGGCAAGTACGCCAACGTAGTCACCGGGGAGCAGCTGGAAGCAATGGCCGTACAGGGGGCAATCAAGCGTCCCTCCGACGGCAAACCGGTGGAAAGCGTGGCCTTTATTTTATGCGCCGGCTCCCGGGACAAGGAGCATTTGCCCTACTGTTCGGCCATCTGCTGCACGGAGTCGCTCAAGCAGGCGCTCTACGTGAAGGAGCAGAACCCGGAAGCGAAGGTGTACATCTTCTACAAGGACATGCGGGCGACCGGGAACTACGAACTCCTCTACCAGCGGGTGCAGAAAGAGGGGGCCATTTTCTTCCGGGGGGACGTTTTGGGCATCGGCGAAGTGGTGGACAGCCAGCTGGTCATTTCGGCCGAGGACGTCCTGGTGGGCGAAGGCATCAAAACGGAACCCATCGACCTGGTGGTTCTGGCCACCGGCATGGTTCCCGCCACCGCCATCGGGGAGAAGCTGATCATCAAGGCGGAGGACGAGAAGGGGGCGCAGGAAGAAGCGCCGGCCGACGAGATCATCCGCGCCGACATTTTAAACCTGGAATACCGGCAGGGGCCGGAAGTTCCGCCCTTGAAATACGGTTTTGCCGATTCGCACTTTATCTGCTTCCCGTACGAAACGCGCCGGACGGGCATCTACGCCGCCGGGAGCGTCAGGGCGCCGATGGACATCCCCACCACGATCAGGGACGCCACCGGGGCGGCCCTCAAGGCCATCCAGTGCGTGGAACTGACGGCCGCCGGTTCGGCGGTGCACCCGCGGGTTTGGGATCTGTCCTTCCCGGAATTCTTCATGCAGAGGTGCACCCAGTGCAAGCGTTGCACCGTGGAGTGCCCGTTCGGGGCCATTAACGAAGACGAAAAGTTCAATCCGCTGCCCAACCCCACGCGCTGCCGGCGGTGCGGCACCTGCATGGGGTCCTGTCCGGAGCGGATCATTTCCTTTAAGAATTATTCCGTGCCGATTATCGGAGGTATGCTGAAAGCCATCGAAGTGCCCGAAGAAGACGAGGAAAAGCCGCGCATCCTGGTTTTTGCCTGCGAAAACGACGCCTACCCGGCCCTGGATATGGCGGGCGTCAACCGCCTGAGCATCAGCCCCTGGGTGCGGATCATCCCGGTGCGCTGCCTGGGCTCCCTGAACCTGGTGTGGATCGCCGACGCCCTTTCCAAGGGCATTGACGGTATCCTCCTGTTGGGCTGCAAGCACGGTGACGATTACCAGTGCCACTTCGTCAAAGGCAGCGAGCTGGCCAGTTACCGGCTGTCCAAGATCTCCGAGACGCTGAACCGCCTGGCGCTGGAAGCCGACCGGGTGCGCATGGAGCAGGTCAGCATCATGGACTACGACCGGATCCCGGGGATCATCGAAGAATTTGCCGGCAGGCTGGAGGAAGTCGGCCCCAACCCGTACAAAGGGTTTTAGTTAAGAAGGCACAAAGGGGCAAAGGCACAGAGGCACAAAGGGGGATAAATAAAAAAAGGCACAAAGGCACAGAGGGAAAAAGATACAGAGGCACAGAGGGAAAGGTAAAAGGGACAGAGGCTCAGAGGTATAGAGGCGCAAAGGCATACAAAAGGAAGAGTGTCAGCGAAAAATAATTTACTTTGTGCCTTAGTGCCTGTCAAACTTTGTGCTTCTTTTTGAAAAACCTTGTGCCTTAGTGCCGGTGGCTTTCTGTCTTAAAAAACGCCGAAGGAGTATTAAACTTATGGAAGCAAAAGAACTGTCCATGGAAATGAAAGAATATATCGTTACGGCTGGGGCCGAAACCCTCGATTGGTGCATGCAGTGCGGGCTCTGCTCCGCCGTTTGCCCGTGGCGCCTGGTGCCCGGTCATTTAAGCGAGGCGTTTTCCATCCGGAAAATGCAGCGTCTGGGGCAGCTGGGGCTGGAAGGGTTCGATGCGGAAGACGTTCTTTTTGCCTGCACCACCTGCGGCATGTGCCAGGTCAACTGCCCCCGGCAGGTGAAGATTATCGACAACGTCCGTTCCATGCGGAGCACCACTGTGGAAGCGGGCTTTGTGCCGACAAACCTGCGCTCCATCGTGGGCAGCCTGCACGCCAACGGCAACCCCTGGTCGGGGGCGCGGGAAAACCGCCACAGCTGGCGGAAGGACATCGCGGTGCCGGTCTTCACCCCGGATACCGAATATTTCCTGTTCGTTTGCTGCACTTCCTGCTACGATCCCCGCAGCCAGAAAATAGCCCGGAGCATTGTCGAGGCGCTCAAGAAGGCGGGGGTAAGCTTCGGCGTGATCGGCACCGAAGAAAGCTGCTGCGGTGAAACCGTGCGCAAGATCGGCGACGAGGAGTTGTTTAAAAAACTGGCCCGGGGGAATATTGAGCTGTTTGCCCGCAAAGGCGTGCGCAAAATCATCACCACGTCGCCGCATTGCCTGTATACTTTTAAAAACGAGTATCCCGAACTGGGCGGCCAATTTGAGGTGGTTCATTACACGGAGCTGCTGGCCGGGCTGCTCCGGGAGGGAAAGCTCAATTTAAACGGTTCGTTGGGCAAAAAAGTCGCCTATCACGACCCGTGCTACCTGGGCCGCCATAACGGGATCTTCGACGCCCCCCGCACCCTGCTGAGCGCCATCCCGGAGGCGGAAGTGATCGAACTGGACCGCTCCCGGGAAAGGAGCCTGTGCTGCGCCGGCGGCGGCGGCCGGCTGTGGGCGGAAGTCCCCCGGGGAGAAAGGTTCGGGGAATTGCGGGTTTTGGACGCCGAAGCAAAGCAGGCGGATATCCTGGCCACGGCCTGCCCTTACTGTATGATCATGCTGGAAGCCGACTGCCTGGCTTTAGATAAGCAGGAGAAGATAAAGATTATGGAGATTTCGGAACTCCTCAACGCCTGTTCTGGATAGACTCCCATGCCGCTTTTTCGCGGCACCGGCAGAGGATGAAAATTCCCAGCCCGCCGTTCGATTTGCCAGGAGCGTTGGCGCGATGGCAAACGAACGGCGGGTAAAGAGATATTTTCAGGGTAGAAAGGCGCAAAGGCATAAAGGCACAGAGGAAATAGAGACGTTTTGTAGAAATATACTTTGTGCCTCAGTGACTGTGTGCCCTGTGCCTTTCCTAAATACTTTGCACTCAACACTAACTTTGGGAGGGAGACCAAATTGGTCACCGTTAATCCGCGCTTTCCCGAGAAACTAAAAAAGTTCGGCGCCGAAACCGCCACCGAATGTTTCAACTGCGGAACCTGTACGGCCGTCTGCCCGCTGGTGGAAGAGCAGACGCTTTTCCCGCGCAAAATGATCCGCTACGTTCAGCTGGGGCTGGAGGAGAAAGTGAAACATTCGGTAGAGCCGTGGCTTTGCTATTACTGCGGGGAATGCCAGCAATACTGTCCCCGCCAGGCCAATCCGGGCGAACTGATGATGGCTTTGCGCCGGTACCTGACTTCCATCTACGACTGGACCGGCCTGTCTCGAAAGCTTTATACCTCCAAGGCCTGGGAGGTAATCGCCATCATTGTCCTCTTTTTCGCCACTTTGGGGGTAGTTGCCCTTTTGCACGGGCCCGTGGTAACCACCCACACGGAGCTGGAGACCTTCGCTCCCCGGCACATCGTCGACCCGGCCGGCTGGCTTTTTGGCGGAGTCCTCTCCATAATTTTGCTCATTAACATTTACCGCATGTACAGGCTGGTGATGACCGGCGGGGAAAGGGTGACGATTCCTTTATCCCTTTACGTAAAGGAAATTTTCACCCTGGCGCTGCACTTTTTCACCCAGCGGCGATTTTTGGACTGCAAGAGCAAGCGCACAAACAGGTGGCTTAAGCACTGGCTTTTAATGACTGGTTACGCGGCGGCCTTTATCCTGGTGAACGCCTTGTCCAAGTGGTTCCTGACCAACGAATTTCTGTCCGTCTTCCATCCTGCCAGGCTGCTCGGATACTACGCCACCATTGCCATGTTGTACGTGACTACGGACGCCATCATCGGCCGGCTGCGGAAAACCGACCCGGTTCACCAGTATTCCCATTCCACGGACTGGATGTTTTTGATCCTGCTCTGGCTCACGGTCTTTACGGGGCTGCTGACGCACGTCTTTAAATACCTTGACCTGCCCCTGCCGACCTATTATACTTTTGCCATCCACCTTGCTTTTACGGTGCCCCTGCTGGGCCTGGAAGTGCCCTTTACCAAGTGGTCGCACCTGGCCTACCGGCCCTTTGCCCTCTATTTCCTACGGTTAAAGGAAAGCGCCCTGCAGGCGCAGCGGGCCAAAACGCAGCTTGGCCAGGCGGCAGTTCGCGGGTAGCGAGGAGAGGAGCAGTGACTTTGCTTTTCCGGGAGATCTCGCTTCCCGAACGGGGGAGGGGGTCTCCCCTTTTCTTTTTGAAAAAGTTTTTTAAGCGGGGTTGCCAAGTAGGGCCGACGTAATTTACAATTAGGCTAGTCTTTAACTCCCTCTAGGTGAATTGAAGGAGGATTTTGACTAATGATAATTGGTTTAATAATTATTCTGGTTCTGGTCCTGGCCCTCCCGTTTCTGATCAAACAAGTCGAGCACAACCTGGAGCCTTTTCTCTTTATCATGGGCCTGGCGGCGACCATCGTTTCCGGCGTGCTGGGCAAAGAGCTGATCGTTGAAATTTTGGAAAACCATTTCATGTACATGATCACCGGCGCCGTGCTGATTGCCGGGCTGTTATTTAAATTCTTGAAAAACAGAGTGAAGGGCGGCGTTGACGCCATCCTGCGGTACGTCCCCCTCAAAGTTTTTATCTTTTTAATTACGATCGTCCTTGGACTGGCATCCAGCATCATCACGGCCATCATCGCTTCCCTGGTGCTGGTGGAAATCATCAGCGTCCTGCCGCTTTCCCGCAAAGAAAAGGTCAACCTGGACATCATCGCCTGCTTTTCCATCGGCCTCGGGGCCGCGCTCACCCCGGTAGGGGAACCGCTTTCCACCATCACCGTTTCCAAGTTAAATGCCGGTTTCTGGTATCTCTTGCAGGAAATCGGCTGGTTCGTTATCCCCGGCGTCCTGGTTACCGGCCTGTTTGGCGCTTACTACGTGAAGGGTAAGCGGCCGGCGGAAGGCGGGGCTGTTGCTGATTCCCCCGCCCGGGCGGAAAATGTCCGGGTGAACGCCGGTATTGCCGGTAAGGGAGAAGGGGATGAGGAAAGGGCGGCGAGCCGGGCCATGGCGGTTACCGAGACGGCGGCGGCCGCCGAAGCGGCAATGGCGGAAGAAACGCTGGAGGAAGAGTCGTATCAGGGGGTATTTATCCGGGCAATGAAGATCCTGGTCTTTGTAATGGCTTTGGAATTGCTGGGCGCCGGCTTCAAGCCCGTTATCGACACCTACGTGATCTACTTCGACAGCCGCCTCCTTTATTGGGTGAACATGATTTCCGCCGTTTTGGACAACGCCACCCTGGCGGCGGCGGAAATCAGCCCGAAAATGACTTCCCAGCAAATCCAGGCGATCCTTATGGGGCTTTTGATCAGCGGCGGGATGCTTATCCCCGGCAACATCCCCAACATCGTTTCCGCCGGCAAGCTCAAGATCGGCAGCCGGGAATGGGCCCGCCTGGGGGTGCCCTTCGGGCTGGCTTTGATGATCGTTTACTTTGTTATCCTTTTTATAGTTTTATAATTTTCTTCTCTTCCTCTGGAAACGGGCGTCGTTTTTTGATAAAATAGAACAGGTGACGGACTAAGCGCCGGAAGTAAGCTACGGGTGGTGTAAAAATGGCTAACGTTAGACGCACTCTGGTTTTGGTTGCGATTGCCGCTTTTCTCGCGGGAATAATGTTCGCCGGCGGGTGCCTGCTGGTCAACGACCTCGCTCCCAAAGCGGGCAAAGGGCCGGACTCCGGGAGCGGGCTGATGGCCCGCGCGGCGGATAGCCTGCCGGGGGTCGGGCCCGATACGGTGGCCAATATAGTTAACCAGGCCGGACCTGCCGTGGTGAAAATTGATACGGTTACCACGCAGGGGGGAGGGGTAGATCCGTTTTTCAACGATCCTTTCTTCCGGCAGTTTTTCGGCAATCCCTTCGGCTTTCGGGTCACTCCGCGGGAAGAACACGGTCTGGGTTCCGGTTTTATCATTTCTGAAGACGGATACGTCTTGACCAATGAACACGTGATTAACGGGGCCACGAGGATCACGGTGACCATCCAGGGCTTTGCCGAGCCTCTTCCCGCGCAGGTCGTGGGCGCGGACTACGACCTGGACCTGGCGGTGCTCAAGGTGGACGCCGGGCGCGCTTTGCCGGTCTTGAAACTGGGCGATTCCGATAAGATAAAGGTGGGCAACTGGGTAATCGCCATAGGGAACCCGTTCGGCCTGGACCATACCGTGACCGTCGGGGTGATCAGCGCAAAAGGCCGGCCGGTGCAGGTGGAGAACCGCAGTTACAAAAACCTGCTGCAGACGGACGCTTCGATCAACCCCGGCAACAGCGGCGGGCCGCTTTTAAACCTGGCCGGTGAGGTGGTGGGCATTAACACGGCGGTGGCCCAGGCGCAGGGGATCGGTTTTGCCATCCCGGCCGGCACGGTGAAAGAAGTGCTTGACGAGTTAATTAACAAAGGGAAAGTAATCCGCCCCTGGCTGGGCGTCCAGTTGCACCCCCTCAATGAAGACTTGGCCCGGTACCTGGGCTTAAAGAGTACGGAAGGAGCCCTGGTGGTGGGCGTGGTGCAGGGCAGTCCCGCCGAGCGGGCCGGCCTGGAGCAGGGGGACGTGATCGTGCAGTGGGACGGCAAAAAGGTTGCCAGTGTGGACGACTTGATTGAATTAATCCGGCAGACAGGGATCGGCCAAAAAGTAGTCGCCGTTCTCTACCGCGGCGGAAGGCTCCTCTCGGTCTCCATCGTGGTTACGGAAAAACCGGGGCAGCTGCGGTAGGCGGCTGTTTTGTCCGGCGCCGCACGTACATTTCGGGTCAAGCAGACATCCTGCTTGCGGGCGAAGCGACCAGGCAACGCTGCTTTGGTCAATGATTAGACCTCCATGCCACTTTCGTGGCACCAACAGAGAACAAAAATGGACCGCCCCGCAGCATCGGAGCGACGGCAAACGAACGGCGGGCAAGGAACTATTTTCAGGATAGTCTTAGGCGGTTGGTGCGAAAACAAATAGGGCACAAAGGAACTCCCTTTTCCTCTGTGCCCTTTATGGTTAGTTCCCTTAAGCGTTTTCCATTAAATGTTTGAGCTCGTACTTTAAGAGCTTGCCGGACGATGTCTTGGGTATTTCGTCCACAAAGTGGATGTAGCGCGGGATTTTGTAGCGGGCCAGCTTATCCCGGCAGTATTCCCGCAGTTCCTCGGGATCCATTTTTTCTCCTTCCCGCAAAAGGACGATGGCCATCACTTCTTCCCCCCACACCGGGTCGGGCACGCCGACGACCGCCACGTCGAAAACCTTGGGGTGGCTGTAAAGCACGTCTTCCACTTCCCGCGGGTGGACGTTTAAGCCGCCCCGGATGATCAGGTCCTTCTTGCGGTCAATGATGAAAATGTAGCCGTCGCCGTCCCGGTAAGCCAGGTCGTCCGTGTGAAACCACCCGTTGCGCATCGCCCAGCCGGTTTCTTCGGGGCGGTTGTAGTAGCCCTTCATGACGTTCGGGCCCCGCACCACAATCTCTCCCACCTGGCCCACGGGCACTTCCTTATCTTCGTAATCGACAATCTTTACCTCCACGCCGGGGATGGGCGGTCCTACCGAACCCGCCTTTTTCAGGCCGTCAACCGGGTTTGAACAAACCACCGGGGACGTTTCCGTCAGGCCGTACCCCTCCGTGATTTGGAAGCCGAACTTTTCCTCGAATTCGGAAAAGATTTCCGGGGACAGGGGGGCCGCGCCCGTATAGGCCACGCGCCAGGAACTGGTGTCGAACTTGGCGCGTTCCGGGTAGTTGATCAGCAAAGCATACATGGTCGGCGGGCCGTAGAAGAAGGTGATTTTTTCGTCCTGGATGGAGCGCAAAACGGCTTCCGGACCTTTCCAGCCGTCGTGGACGACCAGGGTGGCGCCGGTCACCAGGGTGGCGTTCATTACGCACGTCTGGGCGGCCGCGTGGTAAACGGGGGCGACCAGCAGGGAGCGGTCTTCCGGGTTCAGGCCGCAAAATTCGGCAAAAGTAATTGCGTTGCTGGATAAATTATAATTGGTCAGCATGACTCCTTTCGGGGCGCCGGCGGTGCTGCCGGGGGTGTAGAGCAGTGCCACCACCTCGTCTCTTCCGTAATGCCCCGAGAAATTAAAGACGGGGTCGCCGCCGGCCAGGATCGTTTCAAAAGAATGAAAACCCGAATTTTGGCCCCGAATAACGATTATTTCCCGGGGGATGCCGGTTTGTTCTTTGATCCGGGCAAATAAGGGAGCGGCCGCGAGATCGGTGATGACGGCCGCCGGCGAAGCGTCCTTGACGATGGCGCTGAACTCGTTAAAAGTATACTGCGGATTAACGGGAACCAAAACGCCCTTTAGCTGCATAATGGCAAAATAAGAGATAATAAATTCCGGGCAATTGCCCAGGGCAATCAGTATGCGCTCCCCTTGCGCTAGCCCTAGCTTCGTAAAACCGTTGGCGAACTGGTTGATCCGGCTGAGCAGCTGGCTGTATTTGAGCCGCTGCTGGTGGTATACCACCGCCTCGTGATCAGGATAGAGACGGCCAACCTCTGCAAGTCTCAAGGGCAAATTCATTTTTAAAACCTCCTTGATCTGCCCGGGGCGATTTGTTTAATTATAAGGAATTCTCTACGTTTTAATAAATTCCTTCTTGAAGCGTTCTTTTCCAAAATAATTAGTGCTTTTCCGACCCGTTCAGATAGCGCCTGAACAATTCTGCTTTGCTCATCACCAGCAGCTTTGGTTTTAGTTTTTTCCGGTGCCTGGTCACGCGCGCTTTGCCTGCCGGGTGGAAAATGGCCAGCAGCAGGCTTTCGTACCAGCCGGCCAGGCGGGATAGCAACGGGGAAACTTCGAAGGCGCTAAAGCCCACCAGCCGGCTGCCGCGGTGCAGGATGCTGACTCCGGCAATGGCCTTGATATCCCGGTAGCGGGGATTTTCGGCCAGCCGGCGGGCCAGCGCGGCCAGCGCCTGCTGCGCCGCTTTTTTGGCCGTGAAGGCCATTTGGGCGGGGTCGGCGCCGGCGCTGATTTCCTGGAGCATTTCGTTGTGCACGTGCAGCTCCCCGATGAGATCCCCGCGGCGCAAAACTGTTCCGTCCGGCAGTGCCAGCGTTTTTCCCCTGTACTTCCTTAAGGCCACGCGAAACATGGCGGGTTTGCCGCCGTCGAAAACGTCTTCGATGCGAAACAGATAAAGGATGAGCCTTTCCCACTTTTGCCAGAGCCTGGCAAACAAACCTTTTCCGGACATTGGCGTGCTGAGAAGTTCTTTTAGTGGTGTTATTTCCAGATTGCGTTTTTTTAATTCAGCCAAAATCGTCGGCAGGGCGCTCAACATTTTTCCCGGCGCCCCCCGCGCCGTAAAGGGGACGTCGTCGCTGTCGTGAAAAATGAGGATCGCGCCGTCTTTAACGCGGGACAGCACCTTTCCGGCGATGGATTCGGGAGTGGTGTTCCGCCCCCAGTCCCAGCTCATGAAAGACCACAACACCACCTGTTGTCTGTGCAGGCGCCCGAGGAAAAGCGAGTACAGGTTGAACAATCCCCAGGGGGGGCGGTACAGCCCGGGGGGCTGGCCGGTTATCTCGGAAATGACCGCTGCCGCCTTTTGCACTTCCCGCCGGATCCCGCGCGGTCCCAGCAGCCAGGAAATGTGGTGATTGTAGCCGTGGCTGGCCACTTCGTGCCCTTCTTTGTGGATGCGGGCCACCAGTTCGGGATGTGCCTTTGCTTTCCTGCCCAGGACGAAAAAGCAGGCCTTCGCTTCGAACTCTTTGAGGATGTTTAAAACCTGGGGGGTGTACCGGGGATCGGGGCCGTCGTCGAAAGTAAGCGCCACCCGGCCGGAGCCGGCCGGAACCCTGCTTTTCGCCCCGAAATGAAAAAGCCTGGCCAGGGCCGTGGGGATCAGGGCGTAGATGCTTAAGAAGAAGGCCAGCGTTTTAAACATTGTTTCGGCCATGCGGATCTCCTCATTTCCGACCCCGAAAATACCCCTTTGCCCGCCGTTCGTTTGCCGTCGCGCCGATGCTTCGGGCTGACCCGGCACTCAGCCTTTCCGGAAGGTTTGGTGCAAGACTGAAGCGCTAGCATGAAGCTGAGTGCCGGGGCCTGGTTCGGAGCGAACCAGGCAATTGAGAGGTGAGAGGCAAGAGGTTAGAAGTGAGAATTGTAAATCCCACCTCCAACTTCTCACATCCCACTTCTCAATTGCGCTGCCGGTTCGCTAACCTTAAGGTGCGCCGTGTTTCGTTACCAGCCCTTCGCATATGTCGCTCCAGGCGAATCGAACGGCAATATATAACATTAAACTGTTCGCGCCCTGTTTCCGACGACCGACGACCGACGACCGACGACCAGGGGCCGGGGACCGAACTTACTCCTTCGCCAGCACCTTTTCCAGCGGGTAGAAAAGGTAGAAGAAGGAGGCGATCAGCAGTACGCCCGTGGTCGTCAACAAAGTCGCCGGCATCCCGATTGACCTGGCGACCACGCTGCCCAAGGCCGGCCCGACGGTGATCCCCAAACCCTCGATGGTGGCGAATACCCCCCACCCCATGGCCTGGCTGTCCGGCGGGATGATTTTGGCCAGCAGGGAATTCCAGGCCGGCAGGATCATGGCGTAGGAAAAGCCCAACAGAACCGCCAGCAAAAACGCTCCGGCCGCCCCGCTGCTGTAGATCAGGCAGCCTAAAAGCAGGCTGCTTAAGCCGAAGCCGGCGCCGAGCAGGAACTTGAGCGCCACCCGGTCGGCCAGGTACCCCATGGGCAGCAGCGAAACCACCGCCGTAACCCCCCCGGCGGTGAGCAGCAGGCCGTACTGGTTGTGGTTTAAGTGCAGGTAATGCTGAACAAACAGAGGCAGGACGGGCAGGAGCAAACCGGCGGCCAGGGTTTGCAGGAACATTCCCGGGAACAGGATGTTGATCGCTGTTTTATTGGTTGCCATGTATTTTAAAGCCTTGAGAATGTTAGCTGAGCCGGGGTCCGGGGTTGTTCCGGGCGCGGGTTTGTTTTTCTCCGTTGAAAACCAGGCGAGAATCAGAGAAAGGGACCATAGGGTAATCACCACCCAGAAAACCGCGTCGTAATTTCTGGCCATGATAAAATTGACGCTGACCATGCCACTGCCCGCGCCGGCCAGCCAGGTGGCAAAGACCATGCTGATGCGGGTGGCCCGGTTGGGCGTTCCGAGCGGCGCCACCATGCTCATTACCCCCAGCCACAAGGGGGAAAAGCCCAGGCCGAATAACCCGGCCGCGGCGATCATCAGTGGCGCAACGGGCCAGCTTTTGAAAACCAGCAGGGATAGAAAAGACAAAAGCAGGCCGCCGACCAGGATCGGCCTGCCCAGGCGGTCGAATTCCCAGCCGGCGATGGTTTTGAAAATAGTTTCCGTCAGGTAGTGAGCGGATACCGCAAAACCCACGACGGTAATCGAGAACCCCAGGTAATTCACAATCCAAAATGGTAAAAAAGTAAAGAAAAAGGCTCCCCTAGCAAATTCTGTTATAAAGAGAAGAAATAATAAACCTGCTTCCCTGCGCCCGACGGCAAAGAACGGCAACGAGACGACAGCCTCCAACATCCTTTTGGTAAATATTATACTGTAAATAGGCTGAATTGGGAAGTTTGGCGCGAAAAGAGATGATGGGCGCGCAAGGGGTAAAAACGCAAGGGGCAAAGGGAATAAATTTGGAAGTTGGAGGTTGGAAGCCGGAGCTCGGATCATAGAATTCGCCTTCAGGTGAATTTCTTCTAAGCCAACTTCTCACTTCCAACTTCCAACCTCCAAAATTGTGCCTTTGCTTTAGCGCTTGCGTTTTACGGCCAGCAGGTAGATTTCCTCCCCCTCCCCCAGGTTTAAATTTTTTTCCGCTTCTTTCAGCCGCGCCAGTTGGGCGTCGGTTAATCTGACGACCTCGAATTCCTGGTTATTTATTTCCAGCATGAAAAAAATCAGCCTCCTCTTTATTTAATTTTATTTTGCCCACGGCAAAAAAAATTACACATATTGATTGCCCCGCTGCAGATCAGATATAATCTCTTTTGTAGCTTTGCTATTTTCAATGGAGTTGCTCATTCGAACGTTCGTTCCCCCCATTAACAATGAAAATAGAGGCACTAAGGCACAAAGAGATATGGATAGACGACCGGGGAATATTTACTTTGTGCCTTTGTGCCTGGGAAACTTTGTGCCTGATATTTTCAAGGGAGGAATTATGTCCAGAATAGGGACGGGCCTTGTTGTTTTGCTGTTGCTGCTTTTTTCCCCAAAAGCGCTCGCCGGGGAAATTGCCCCCGGAAGCACTGCTCCGTGCCCGGCCGGCGAGGCGGTAGTATTGATGGACGCCCGCAACGGCCAGGTCCTTTACCAGAAAAATATGCACAGGCGGATGTATCCGGCCAGCACGACGAAAATATTGACGGCCGTGCTGGCGCTGAAAAAAGGGGACCTTGACGAGGTGGTCGCCGTACCCGAAGAAGCCGCCCGGGCAGGCGGTTCGGCCATCGGCTTGCAGGCGGGGGAGCGCCTTACGCTCCGCGATTTGCTTTACGCTTTACTGCTGGCTTCCGCAAACGACGCGGCCGTGACGTTGGCGGATCACCTGGCCGGGTCGGTTGAAAGTTTTGCCGTGCTGATGAATCAAGAAGCAAAATCCCTGGGAGCCCTTGAGAGCCACTTCACCAACCCGCACGGTTTACCGGACCCCGCTCATTATACCACCGCCTACGACCTTGCCCTGATTGCGCGTCACGCCATGCAAAACCCTGCTTTTCGAGAAATCGTCAAAACCCGCTTGAAGGTAATCAGCCGCCCGGAGGCGGACCGCTCCAAAGGGCCCCCGCAGGAGCACCTGTGGAACCATAACCGGCTGCTGGAGCGCTACCGGGACGCCACCGGGGTAAAAACGGGGTATACCGTGGAAGCCGGGCAGTGCCTGGTGGCCGCCGCCCAAAGAGAAGGCCGGGAATTGCTCGCGGTGGTTTTAAACAGCCAGGGAGAAGCGGTCTACGAAGATGCGGAGCAGGTGCTGGACTACGGATTTAATAATTTTTTGCCCTCGCTGATCGTGAAAAAGGGAGAAAGAATTGCTTCGGTGGAAGTTGCCGGCGGGGAACCGGCGGAGGTGGATTTGTTAACCGGTGAAGATTTCTGGTACGACTTCCCCCTGGGAAGCGCCCCGAATTTAACCCGCCGCCTGCAGCTCGCCCATAAAATCCAGGCGCCGCTGGCGGCGGGGCAGAAGGTGGGAGAGCTGGACATTTACGATCGGGACCGCAAGGTCGGCGCGGTGGACCTGGTTGCCGCCCGGGCCGTGGAAAGAGTTTCCGGCAGATCCTGGCTGTACTGGCTGGCGGGAGTCGCGCTTTTGGTTTATTACCTGGGGACGAGGAGGGCAAACCGGCGCAGGTATAAAAAGTTCCGGCGTTTTAAACATAATTAAGCCGAAGCAATGAGCAGGAACAACGCTCACGATCTACCTGCCGGGGGATTAACTGTCGATTTTTGTTTCCTCTCCCTGGATTGCATCCGCCGCGGGATTGGTTTATAATGAACGAAAGGGAAATTCCAATCCAATCATTGCGGGTGCACCGGGATGAAGAAAGTAATCAGTGACGTGGAAGAAAAACTGCGCACCAAAGATTATAAATTAACTTCCCGCCGCGAAAACATTTTACAGGTTTTCATCGAGAATCAAGACAAGCACTTAAGCGCGGAGGAAATATACTACCTGGTGAAAAAAAGGGCTCCCGACGTGGGTCTGGCCACCGTCTACCGCACCCTGGAGCTCTTTTCGGATTTTGAAATCATCCACAGTATCGATTTTGGCGACGGGCGCAAACGGTACGAACTGATCCAGGCGGAAGAGGATGCGCATCACCACCACCATTTAATTTGCCTCCGTTGCGGCAGAATCCAGGAGGTAACCGAAGATCTCCTTGAAGATCTGGAAAAACGGGTAACCCGGCTGTACAATTTTTCCATCACCAACCACCAGTTGAAAATTTTTGGTTATTGCCAGGGTTGCCGTGAAAAATTGTGAAAGCATTTACAATTTGCCGGTTATAATCTATAAAATTTGGTGAATCCTGGAAAAAAATAAAATGGGAAGGGGAGCAGTTAATTCAAGGGGAAGGGGGACTTCTGATGCCGACCGGGGAAGCGGAGTTGCCCGCAGTATACCACGAGAATGTTTTATGCCTGATGGTGCAAGAACCGGCCGTGGTTTTTGCCTACTGGGACCTGTCGTTCGGGCATGTTCAGGCCGTCCGTGAGCATAAAGATCTTCTCCTTTGTCTGTATAAAAGTAGTCAACTAATTCACAAGATAAACTTACCCCCCTTTACTAACAACTGGTATTTCCGCAATGTGGAGCCGGGCTCCGAATATTTTTGCGAATTGGGGTTCCAGATTGCCGGCGGCACGTTCTTTCCGCTGCTGCGTTCCAACCGGGTAAATACGCCCGGCCTTGCTCCGGCTGAAGAAGAAAGTGCCGAAGCCGCCCGGGTGACCGTGCCGGACCTGGCCGCGCCGTTGTCCGAGCAGGAAAAGAGTTATCAGGTTGCGGATCTTTTTGACTCGCTGGCCTTTTACATGGGCTTTCAGCCGGATAAGTAATCCTTTCAAGGTTGCCGGCTGCCGGGGTACTTGCCTCGATCCGGGGGCAGGTTTTTAAGAAAGGAGATCGCTTATGGCGGACGGTTACCTGGCGGTAATCCTGCATGCCCACCTGCCTTACCTGCGCCATCCGGAGGGCAAAGAACACCTGGAGGAGCGCTGGCTTTTTGAATCCATTACCGAATGTTACATTCCCCTGGTCAAGGTGCTCGAAAATCTATCCAGAGACGGCGTCGACTTCCGGTTGACCATCTCGCTTTCTCCCCCGTTAATGGCCATGCTCACCGATTCCGTTTTAATGCACCGCTACGCAAATTACCTGGATTTGTTGCTGGAACTGGGCGAAAAGGAAGTGCGCCGTACCGCCGGGCACCCGGAGTTCGGGCCCCTGGCGGCGTTTTACCGGGAAAATTTGCTGCGGATAAAAAAGGCCTTCGCGCAAGACTACGGCTGGAATATCTTAAACGCTTTTAAATTTTTCCAGGCTTCCGGGAAAGTTGAGCTAATCACCACCGCGGCCACGCACGGCTACCTGCCGTTGATGTGCACGGAGGAAGCCAGGCGCGCGCAAATCGGGGTGGCCGTCGACGCGTTTACCGGCTGCTTCGGCTTTTCCCCGCGGGGCTTCTGGCTGCCGGAGTGCGGCTACATCCCCGGCGTGGAAGATCTGCTCAAGGAAAGAAATCTCGCCTATTTCTTCGTGGACGCCCATTGTTTTCTGTACGCGCGGCCGAAAGCGCGCTCCGGCGTTTACGCACCAGTGGCCTGCCGGAACAAAGTGGCCGCCTTCGCCCGGGACCCCCAGAGTTCCCGCCAGGTGTGGGACAGGCATACGGGCTACCCCGGCGACTTTCATTACCGCGAGTTTTACCGGGATATCGGCTACGATCTCGATCTGGATTACTTAAGCCCTTACCTGCCCGGGGGCGGCATCCGGGTGGACACGGGGTTTAAATATTACCGGATTACCGGGGAGGGCCCCCTGGCCCAAAAAGTGTCCTACGTGCCGGAAGCGGCCCGCGCCAGGGCCGCCGAGCACGCCGGCAATTTCATTTACCAGCGGCAGGAGCAGGTCGCCCGGCTTAAAAAGCAAATGCGCCGCCCGCCCCTGATCATCGCCCCCTACGACGCGGAGCTTTTCGGCCACTGGTGGTACGAGGGCCCCCAGTGGCTCGAGTTCCTCTGCCGGAAAATCCAGGAGCAGAACATCATCCGGATGGTCACCCCGGCGGAATACCTGCAACTTTACCCGGAACTGCAGACCGCTGAATTGTCCGCGGGCAGCTGGGGCGAAGGGGGCTACAACCTGGTCTGGCTGAACGAAGCCAACGACTGGCTCTACCGCCACCTGCACCGGGCGGAAAATAAAATGGGCGAACTGGCCGACCTGGCGGAAGGCGCCTGCGGGCTGGAAAAAAGGGCTTTAAACCAGGCGGCGCGGGAGCTTTTGCTGGCCCAGAGCAGCGACTGGGCTTTTATCATGCGGGCCGGTACCGCCGTTCAGTACGCCGAGCAGAGGTTTAAAAGCCACCTCCAAAACTTTAACACGCTGGCGGAGCAGCTGGAAAAAAAGCAGGTGGAGGAGGAATTCCTGGCCGGGCTGGAGCAGCTTAACGCCGTTTTCCCCGCCCTCGATTACCGGATCTACAGCCGCCACGCCCGGGCGGGGCTGAAAAACTTGCCCGGCGGCCGGCTGCGGGCAGCCGGAACGCGCTACCGGGTAATGCTGCTTTCCTGGGAGTATCCCCCGGTAACCGTCGGCGGGCTGGCCCGCCACGTTCACGACCTGGCCCACGCCCTGGCGGGGCACGGGGACGAAGTGCACGTGCTCACCTGCCCGGCACCCGCTTTAGGGACGGATTATTTGGACCGGGGCGTGCGCGTCCACCGGGTCGGCCGGGAGGAAATAACGGCGGAGGATTTCTTCACCTGGGTGGAACAGTTGAATCGCGCCCTGTTCAAGTTGGGCCGGCGGGTCGCCGCTCTGTACGGCCCCTTTGACCTCATCCACGGGCACGACTGGCTGATCGAGTACGCCGCCCGGGGGCTGCGGGGGCATTTGCGGATTCCGCTGCTGGCCACCATCCACGCCACCGAGCACGGCCGCAACCAGGGCATTTATACCGAGCTGCAGCGCCGGATTCACTGGCGGGAAGGGCAGCTGGCCAACGAAGCCGACCTGGTGATTACCTGCAGCAACTACATGGCCGAAGAGGTAAAAAATCTTTTCGGCGTTCCGCCGGAGCGGCTGCGCGTCATTCCCAACGGGGTCGACCCGGAAAACCTCGCTCAGAAAAGGGAAAACGAGCTGGACTGCCGGGTGAAAAGGCAGCGCACCGAAGAGCCCCTGATTTTATTTTTCGGCCGGCTGGTGCCGGAAAAAGGGGTGCAGGTCCTGTTGAGGGCGCTCCCCGCTGTAGCCGCGCGCGTTCCCGGGGCGCGTTTGCTGGTCGCCGGGCGGGGGCCTTACGAGGACTATTTGCGCGGCCTGGCCGGCCGGCTGGGTGTAGGCGAAAGGGTGCGCTTCGTCGGCTACGTCGACGACCAGGGCCGCAACCGGCTCCTGGAACGGGGCCGGGCGGCCGCCTTCCCCAGCCTTTACGAACCTTTCGGGATCGTCGCCCTGGAAGCCATGGCGGCCGGCGTGCCGGTGGTGGTATCCGACACGGGGGGCTTGAGCGATATCGTGGAACACGGCGTGGACGGCTACAAAGTGCCGCCGGGCAGGGAGGACATGCTGGCTTTTTATTTAAGCGAATTGCTGGTCAACCACCTGCTGGCGGACGAACTTTGCCGCCGGGCCTGGCGCAAGATCCTCACTCTGTACGACTGGCGCTACATCGCCGCCGCCACCCGGGAAGTTTACGGGGAGCTGGTAAGCTGAAGAAACAAAAAAGTTAAGTGCCAGGCACTTAACTTATTGCCCGAGGCTCTTAAGCGACGGCAAACGGACGGCAAGCAGGGATTTCAAGGGAGTTCCCATGACGAACCTTCGTGATCATGAAAATAAGGTCTGGAATTTGTCCGGGCGAGCGACCCGGCACTCACCGGTAATCTGGTTACTTCGACATCAGACAGGGCGATCTGGAACAATAGGCATTCAAGAACAAACTACCAGTGAGTGCCGGGCGCAGGGTCGGGAACCTGACATCCGGCACTCACCGATAATCGGGTTACTTCGATATCAGGCAATACCACCTGGAACAGTAGGGCATCCAAGAAACGAGCTACCGGTGAGTGCCGGACAGCCGCGGCAAGCGAACCGGCAGCGCGAAACGCGCCGATACCATTATGCAAAGGTGTAAACAGCAAGTGCCGGGAGTGAGCCGGACAATTCCAGACCGAGATGAGGAGTAAACATATGCCACGTCCGATTGTCTTAGGGAACGGCGCCATCCTCGTCGCCTTCGACGAGAACCTGGTCATGCGCGACTTTTATTACCCCTATGTCGGCCAGTGGAACCACATCATGGCCCACAAAAACAACCTGGGCTTCTGGACCGAAGGGAAATTCGCCTGGCTCGACGACCCCGGGTGGGAGCGCGCCTTAAGCTACCTGGAGGATTCCCTGGTGGCCCGCTCCCGGGCGGTTCACCGGGGGCTGGCGCTCGCCGTCGAAAGCACCGACGCCGTTCATTACCGGGACAATATTTACCTCAAGCGTTTGCAGGTCAAAAACCTGTCCGCCCGGGAAAGGGAAGTGCGGGTCTTTTTTACCCAGGACTTTTCCATCGATGAAACCGAGGTGGGGGACACGGCGCTCTACGATCCGCAGCTGCACACCATCTACCACTACAAAAAGAACCGCTATTTTATGATCAGCGGTTTTTGCGGCACCGAACGCTTTTATCAGTACGCCGCCGGAACCAAGCGCTTCGGCGGAGCGGAAGGAACCTGGCGGGACGCCGAAGACGGCGTCTTAAGCGGCAACCCCATCGCCCAGGGATCGGTGGACACCGCCATCTCTTTCCGGGTTGCTTTAAGCCCCGGAGGAGAACAGACAATCTATTACTGGATCGTTGCCGGGCGGAATTTCCAGGAGGTGCGGGCGCTGAGCAACTACGTCTGGACTAAAGGCGCCCAGCGCATCCTCGACAAGATCCGGGTATACTGGCGCAACTGGCTGGAGCAGGGGCGCCGCCACTTCGCCGACCTGCCGGAAAAGGTGGCGGACATATATAAGCTCAGCCTGCTGGTGATCCGGGCCCACCTCGACAGGCACGGCGCCGTGATTGCCGCCGCGGACAGCGACATCATGCAGACCAACCGGGATCACTACTGCTACCTGTGGCCCAGGGACGGCGCCCTGATTATCTGCGCTTTAATCAAGGCGGGTTACCTTGAGCCGGCGAAAAAGTTTTTTGCCTTTTGCGCCAACGCCCTCACGGAAGGCGGATACTTATTGCATAAATACAATCCCGACGGCACGCTGGGTTCGAGCTGGCACCCCTGGCTCAGCGCCCGGCAACTGCCGATTCAGGAGGACGAAACCGCCCTCGTCCTGTACGCCTTCTGGCAATATTACGAGCATTGCAAAGATCTGGAAATGGCCGGTGAATATTTCCGCACCCTGATCAGGCCGGCGGCCGATTTTCTGGCCGGCTACTTTGACCCCGGCCTGGAACTGCCCCTGGAAAGCTACGACCTCTGGGAGGAAAGGCGCGGTATTTTTACCTTTACGGCGGCCGCGGTTTGGGCCGGCTTGGAGGCCGCCGCCCGGATGGCCGATTTATTTGCGGAAAAAGAAAACGCCCAACTCTACCGGGAAAGGGCCGCGCAAATCAAAAGAGGAGTCGCCAACCACCTTTTCGATCCCGTTTTGGGCAGGTTTATTCGCGGGCTGGTGCGGGACGGGGAGGGCAATTTCCGGAAAGAAATCACGCTGGAAAGCAGTATCATGGGTTTGTATCTTTTCAACGTGTGGCCGGTTGACGATCCCCGTTTGGTCAGGACAATGAAAGCCATCGAAGAAGGGCTCTGGGTGAAAACCCACGTTGGCGGGGTGGCCCGCTACCCCGACGACTACTATTTTCAACGTTCGCAAAATATCCAAAAAATACCAGGAAACCCCTGGTTTATCTGTACTTTGTGGCTGGCCCAATGGTATATCGCCCGGGCGCGTGACCCGGCCGGGCTCGTTCCAGCGAAGGCGCTGTTGCACTGGGCGGCGGTTTACACAATGGAAACAGGCGTAATGGCCGAGCAGCTCCACCCCGAAACCGGGGAGCCCCTGTCCGTTGCCCCCCTGAGCTGGTCGCACGCCACTTTTGTTGTGACGGTGCTGGCTTACCTGGAAAAGTACTACGAATTAAGCTGTGAGCCCTGTCCGCCCCCGCCCCCGCATAATGCCGGCTAAATTTTATAAACCATACTCCAATCAATATCTTCTGACGTCTGACGACCGACGAGACATCTGTTTTATACCAGCCCCCCGTGTCTTTTTAAAATATCGACGGCCTGGTCGATTTTTCCGTCTTCGGCAACCACGGTAACCAGGAAGGCCCGTCCCCCGGCCACTCCGTAGTTGGTATCCCCGTAGCCGCTGACCGAGGGGTCGGCGGCCGGCAGGACGCGCTCGTCGCCCACGTCCGTTCCCGAGGAATAAAGGGTGAGGCCCGTCAGGTTGGTCGCCCGCCCGCCCACAGCGTAATTAATTTCGGCGTCGTTTTCCACCCCGAAGCGGGAGATCCGGTCTACGGAAACAGTTTCGAAACCGGCGTTTCTCAGTTCCGAAGCCGCTTCCTGAGCGCTGGCGGTGGTGGGAAAGTAGGCCAGAACGGAACGTTCGCCGGGTGATAGCTGCATTATTTACCTCCTTTCCGAATTTATTCACAAAGGCGCATTGACGTAAAGAAAGGATCAAGCCTTGTAATAAAAGATAGATCCGGAGGGCACAGGGAAGGAAAAAAGCTAATCCCGGCTCCCTGTGCCCTTTTGCGGCTGCCAATCAAACGCTGTTTTGTGCCAGGTTCTCTTCCGCCAACCGAATCATCGCGCGCACCATGTTCCCGCCGATTTTGCCGCCGATGCGGCCGCCGACGGCGCCGCAGGCGCGGGAGCTGACTTCGCCCCAGTAGCCGTTTTTAATGTACGGGGCCAGCCCCAGCTCGCTGGCAATTTCGTACTTCATTTTGTCTGTAATCCGGTTCCAGTTCTCCGGAGTCGCCCTCGGCTGGCCGATGTGCAGAGGGTAGCCCAGCTCGCTGGCAATTTCGTACTTCAGAACATCTAACCTGGAGGCGGCGGCAGGGATGACTAATTCATTTTTGTTCGGCAAAAGGCAACACCTCCTCTGAGTTTATTATTTCCCGAACGGCTTTATTAAATTCAAGGAAGAGATATCCTGGATTAACATAATGTGCTAAAATTTTTAAAAAATAATAAAAGAAATGCAAAAGCTCCGGGAGCGGCCGGAATAAGAATTTTTGCACGGCCCTGAGCGCGGCGCTTTACAATTCTGCTGGTAGACGTTATCATAAAGATAAAGGTTAAAATATTCTTTTTACGAAGAGCCGAAGCGACTTGCTGAAAAAGCCAAACAGCCGGAGCTCAAGGCCATCCGGGACGAGATCCGGCAGCGGGGCGGGAAAGCAGCCTCACCGAAAGAGATGTTCTGACAGAAGCGCAACACAGCGGGATTGTTTTTTATCGGAGAAGGGGATTCGCGATGCGTGAATGGAAGGCGGAGGAGATCGAACGGCAAATTGCGGGCAAAATGGCGGAAGTAAACCGCAGCATCCTGCGCTCCCGGAAAGGGCGGGCAGTGCGGACCAGGCCGCGGGATCCCGGGGAGCAGGCAATCTTGGACCGGATTTGCATTCAGAAATGGCAAAAGGCCCTCAGGGAAGGAAAGGTAAAAATTTTAAGCAAAAACGAGTGGTATTATGATTTCGATTGAGCAGGCAAGAAAGGCGATCGCCAGGCTTGCCTCGAAAAACCAGTACGAAATAATGACCGAAACAACGGCCATCCTTACTGAACTAATGGAGCCGTACGGAATAAAACCGGTGATCGTGGGCGGCTTGGCCGTGGAAATTTATACGCGCAGCCAGTACACGACTCAAGATATTGACTTGATCGTCAGCCGCCGGGATGTGGCCGCAAATATTTTCTCCCGGCTTGGTTTCATTAAGGAGGGCAGGCACTGGTACGCCCCGGAAATAGGCGTGGGCATAGAAATTCCCGGCGACGTGCTGGAAGGCGCCGATCCGGAAAAAATCATCAAAGTTCGCCTGCCCAGCGGAAGATACGTTTACGTAATAGGCATCGAGGATATTATTTTAGACCGGCTCCGCGCCTGCGTGCATTGGAAATCAACGTCCGACTGCGAATGGGGGCTGCGCATGTTTAAAGTCCACCGCGACAGGCTGGATCTTGATTACCTGCTTTCCGCGGCAAAGCAGGACCACTCTTCCACCCTGCAAAAGCTCCGGGAATGGCTGGAATAAGACTTTTTTCAGCGCCGGAACAACCAGGTGATATGGTTTCCCCTTGACCTTTGTGTTATAATAAACAGATAAAATTAAGCAAAGGGGAGTGGCCTTGTTTTGTACCCGGAAAGGTTCGCGAAAATCGGACTTACCTTTGACGACGTTTTGCTCGTGCCGGCGGCTTCCGAGATTTTGCCCAGGGACGTAGACGTTTCCACCAATCTTACGCGCAACATCAGGCTGAACATCCCGCTGATGAGCGCCGCGATGGACACGGTGACCGAAGCCAGGCTGGCCATCGCTCTGGCCAGGGAAGGGGGGATCGGAGTCATTCACCGCAACATGTCCATCGAGCGGCAGGCCCTGGAGGTGGATAAAGTAAAGCGCTCGGAGCACGGGGTAATCTCCGACCCCATTTACCTCTCCCCGGAAAGTCCCGTCAGCGAAGCTCTGCTCTTGATGGAACGCTACCGCATTTCGGGGGTGCCGATTACCGAAAACGGCAAACTGGTGGGAATTTTGACCAACCGGGACCTCCGCTTCGAAAAGGAATTCAGCAAGCCGGTCAGCAAGGTAATGACCAAAGACAACCTGATCACGGCGCCGGTTGGCACCACCCTGGAGCAGGCGAAAGAGATCCTCCAGCGCCACAAAGTGGAAAAGCTGCCCATCGTGGACGAAAACTTTAATTTGCGCGGGCTGATCACGATTAAGGACATCGAAAAGGCGCGCCAGTACCCGCTTTCGGCGAAGGACAAGCGCGGCCGCCTCCTGGTGGCGGCGGCGGTAGGGGTAGGCTTTGACGAGATGGAAAGGGTGGACGCCCTGGTGCGGGCGAAAGTGGACGTAATTGTAGTGGACACGGCTCACGGGCATTCGCGCCCGGTAATCGAAATGGTGAAGAAGATTAAGAAAAAGTACCCGGAGGTCGAGCTGGTGGCCGGGAACGTGGCCACGGCGGAAGGGACGCGCGACCTGATTAATGCCGGCGCCGACGCCGTGAAGGTGGGCATCGGGCCCGGCTCGATCTGCACCACCCGGGTGGTGGCCGGGGCCGGGGTTCCGCAAGTTACGGCTATTTTGGATTGCGCCGGCGAAGCGGCCCGCGGCGGCGTCCCCGTTATCGCCGACGGGGGAATTAAATATTCCGGGGACATTACCAAGGCCATTGCCGCGGGCGCGGACGTGGTGATGATCGGCAGTCTCTTCGCCGGCACCGAGGAAAGCCCGGGGGACATCGAGATTTACCAGGGCCGCAGTTATAAAGTTTACCGCGGGATGGGCTCGCTGGGAGCAATGAAGGAAGGGAGCCGGGACAGGTACTTCCAGGAAGGGCAGGAAAAGCTCGTTCCGGAAGGCGTCGAGGGGCGCGTCCCCTACAAGGGGCTGCTGGCCGACACCGTTTACCAGCTGATCGGGGGCCTGCGCGCCGGCATGGGTTACTGCGGAACCCGCAATCTCGAGGAACTGAAAAACAAAACGACTTTCCTGCGCATCACGCCGGCCGGCTTAAGGGAAAGCCACCCCCACGACGTGGTCATTACCAAAGAAGCGCCCAATTACAGCTTGCGCTAAGCTTTGCCGGGTCCGTTCACGCTGCCGCCGCTGCCGCCGGAGGTTGCTTGCCGCCGCCGGAGTTTTCCCGGCTCTTTTCTATATTATTCCGGCCTCCGGCTTCCGGCCTTCGGCTTCCGCTTCCGGCAGGCTGCCCGGCTTCTTTTCGAACCGGAGTCTGGCAAAAAGCTCTAAATCCGTCTTTGAAATATATTTCCCAAACTTCACCATTAAAACGTTCGCCGGGTGTTCCAGGATCGCCGGGTCGTCGGTGGAAACCCTTTGCAGGCCCACCGTGGCGAAAAGCCCGGCCAGCATTTTTTGGTACTGCCAGACGTCCAGGCGCGCCCGGGCCAGGTCCCAGTGCCAGCAAAACTCAGTGGTAATGACGATGTACTCCTCCAGAAACGGGTTGCTGAACGCCAGCTCCAGCAGCTTTTTGGCAATTTTAAATTTGCGCCACTCCGGATCTACCTCAATGGTTCCTACTTCTAAAATGCGGGGGTGTTTAAACCAGCGGCTGTACTTGTGGGGGCGGTGAAAGGTAATGTAACCGATCGCCGTCTTGTTGTGCAGGGCCACGTAAACCATTCCCTCCGGCAGCCCGGCGATCTTCACCAGGGCCTCCTTTTGCCGCTGGGCCGGCCGGAAGTTCCGCAAACCTTCCGCAAAGGCGAGCTCCTGCAGGCATTGGCTGCTTACCGGACCGGATAGAGTCACCACCCCCCGGGGGGTTTGCACAGAGCTCTTTTCCAATTCCTGACAGGCAAGTCTCATTTTTACCAACTCCTTATGCTATTCAGGTCGCCTATTTTCCATTGAGGGTTAAAAATTAACCGTTCGCCAATATTATAGCGTATACTTACTTCGTTTACAAGCCTTCCCATTAAAAAATTTTTTAATTCGGGAATATTTCGATAAATACGAAGAATGTAGGAAAAAAGTGGAAAATTATTTAAAAAATAAAAAGGGAAGCAGCATTTCCCACGGAATTATAAATGTAATAATATTCTTGCCAAGGAAGGTGGTTTCTTCATTATGCACGGGAAGCTGCATTCCCTGACGGACGTATTAAAGAAAACCTTGTTTTTCTTTGAAACCCTGGCCCCCGCGGAACTGGCCCCGTACGTGCAACGAAAAATGCTCCAGGATTACAGCCCGGCTAAAGTGGAAGAAAAGATCTCTTTATGCCTGCGGCAAAATCCCTGTTTTGTTCAAGATAAAAACGATTCCTGGCGGTTAAACCTGGAGGGCAGGCGGGAAAACGACGCTTTTTACGCCCTTTTGTTGAAGCGCCAGCAGCCCCTGAGTTTAAAGGAAGTGATCCGGGAAGCAAACGTAAAACATAAAGATAAAAGGTTTAAGCGGCTGATTGCCGAAGAAGCCAACCTGATCTCCGACGGCCGGTTTATCCAGCTGGAAAACGGCTGCTGGGGGTTGACCGAATGGGAGGTGGAGGCGGAGCAGTACGCCCTCAAGCACCTGGTGATCAAGGCGTTGAAAATGCACCCCGCCGGGCTGACTACCCAGCAGGTTTTTGAGGTGGTTCGCGTCTGGCGCTCACTTTCTTTGCCGGAGGTGGAAAATTTATTATGTAAATTCCCGTATTTCGAGCGGATCGGGAACGGCGTCTGGACCTATAACCCGGCCACCCAGGCGGCCTACGAAAGCCTCTTGAAGCGGTTTTTAAACGCCCTGGGCAAGCAAAAAGCGCGCTGGCAACGGGACCGCGAACGCTGGCAGAGAAAGGTTTCGGTTCTGGAGGAGCGTTTGAAAGAAGTGAGTACGGCTCACCAGGAAGCGGCGGCGGCGCTGGCCCTGCGCGCCGAGGAGGTGGGCCGGCACGAACAGCTGGTTACGCAAATGGCCGAAAAGGACCTGCTCCTTTCGCTCCGCAAAAAAGAAATCTTTCGCTACCGGGAGCACATCAACAAGCTGGAAGCCAAGGCCAACAGCATTTTGCACCAGTGCCGCCTGTGGGTGAGAAGGGCCCGCGAAAAAGAAGCGGAAAACCAGCAACTGCGGGAAACCATCGGCAAAAACCAGGCTTCCCTGGAGGCCCTGTTCACCAAGCTGCAGCAATACAAGGAGCGGGACCGGGAAAACAAGGCGAAAATAACGGAGCTCAAGGAGCGCCACGCCACCAGGGTGGCGGAGCTGCAGACCGAAATAGTGGAGCTGCGCCAGAAGCTGGAGAAAAGCCAGAGCGCGGTGGGGCAGGAAGAGCGCCGGCTGAAAGAAGAGGTGGCCATATTGAGCGGCGACCTGCGCAACGCCTTAAAACGGGAGGAGGAGCTGGAGCGTTCCACCCGTTTTTTGCAGCAGGATTTAACCCGGTGCCGGGAAGAATACCGGCGGCTGGAGGGGGTGCTGAAAAACCCCCTGGTGAAAATGACCGTGAAAATCTGCGCCCTTTTCGGCTGGGGGGGAAAGCGGGTGTTTTAAGCCCTGTCCGAAAATTTTTTCTTTGTTTTATCTTGATGAATTATGTTATAATTTTTTGAAGCGGTCTCTTTTGTGAAAGGATGTTCACGTGGCGCAGGCGAAAATACTGGTGGCCGACGACGAGGCGAAAATTCGCGACCTGGTGCGGATGTACCTGCAGGCCGAGGGCTTTGCGGTGACCGAGGCGAAAGACGGCCGGCAGGCCCTGGAACTTTTTAAGCAAACCCCCTTTGATTTGATTGTCCTGGATATCATGATGCCCGGCGTAGACGGCCGGGAGGTTTGCCGGGAAATTCGTAAAAACTCCGGTGTGCCGGTAATTATGCTTACCGCCCGCGGGGAAGAGGTGGACCGCGTTTTGGGGCTGGAGCTGGGAGCCGACGACTACGTGGTCAAGCCCTTTTCGCCGCGGGAGCTGGCGGCCAGGGTCAAGGCGGTGTTGCGCCGGGCCCGGCAGCCGCGGGCGCCGGAAGAAGACGCGCTGGAATTTCCCGGACTGACCATCCGGCCCGCCTCCCGTGAAGTTTATCTCCTTGGCGAGCCCCTCTCCTTAACCCCCAAGGAATACGATATCCTGCTCCTGCTTGTCCGTTCCCCCGGGCGGGTTTTCACCCGGGAGCAGATTTTGGAAAAGGTCTGGGGGTACGACTTTTTCGGGGAAGCCCGGACGGTCGACACCCACATCACCCGCCTGCGGGAGAAAATGGCCAAAATACCGGCGGCCCCCCAGTACATCAGCACCGTCTGGGGCGTCGGGTACAAATTTGAGGCGCCAAAATGAACATGCGTTTTCCCGGGATGCGTTCCATCCGCAGCAAGCTCTGGCTGGCCATGCTGGCCCTGGTTGTCATCGTGCTGGGGCTGGCCGCCCTGATCCAGGCCGGGGCCATGGAAAAGATTTATTACGGGCAGCAGGAACGCCGCCTTTTGCAGGAAGGGGAAAAGCTCGGCGAAGCCATCGTCGGCGAGCAGGATCCCCTGGTGGTCGCCCGGCAGCTTTTCCTGCTCTCCAGGCTGATGAACGCCAGCGTGATGATCATCGACCGCCAGGGCCGCATCCTGCACTGGCAGGACGCGGGAATGATGGGCATGAATATGGGCATGGGTCATTACGGGATGATGAACCGGGGGCAGGGAGCGCCGGGAGGCAGGGGCGGGTCGCCCTGGAGCACGGGCATGAGCGGATACGACGTTCGTGTTCTCCCGGACCCCCGGCTGGTGGAAAAAGTTTTTCAGGGGGAACGGGTGGTTACCAGGGGGCATAACCCCTTTTTTGATGCCGAAGTGCTCGTGGCCGGCGTACCGCTGCAAAGGGACGGGCAGGTCGCCGGCGCCCTCTTCATTCACGCCCCCGTCGCTCCCCTGGCGGCCAACCTGAAGGCGCTGCAGCAGGTCGGCCTGTACGCCCTTTTTGCCGGCGCCCTGGCGGCGACGGTGCTGGCTTTGCTTCTTTCCCGCCGGTTGACCGGCCCGCTGATCCAGATGAACCAGGTCGCCCGGGCCATGGCGGCGGGCGATTTCGGGCGGCGGTGTGAGCTGCGCTCGGAAGACGAGCTGAACGTGCTGGCCGGCTCACTGAACACCCTTTCCGAAAAGCTCCAGGAAAAAATCGCCGCCCTGGAAAGGGTGGACCGGAACCGGCGGGAGTTCGTGGCCAACGTTTCCCACGAGCTGCGCACCCCGCTGACCATTATCCAGGGGTACGCCGAAGCCGTCCAGGACGGCCTGGCCCGCCGGGAAGGGCGCGAAGATGAATACCTGCAGAACATTTTAGAAGAAGTACAGCGCCTGCGCCGGCTGGTGGACGACTTGCTGGATTTGGGGCGGATGGAGGCGGGCCGGGTGAAGCTTAAAAGGGAGCCGGTCAATCTGGCCTTGTTGGCCCGGCGGGTGGTGGACAGGTTTACGCCCGTGGCGAAGGAAAAGGGGATCGTCATCAGCTGCGTTACTGCGGAAGGCCTCCCCCCGGCCGCCGGCGACGCGGACCGCCTGGAGCAGGTGCTGATCAACCTTGTGGACAACGCCGTCCGCTATACCCCTGCCGGTGGTGAAATAGGGGTAAAGGCGGAATTTTCGCCGGGGCGCGTTCCCCGGCGTTTGCTCGTCACGGTCAGGGATGCCGGCCCCGGCATTCCGGAGGATGAGCTGCCCCTGATCTGGGAAAGATTTTATAAGGCGGACAAAGCGCGGCAGCGCGAGGGGGCCGGCAGCGGCCTGGGGCTGGCCATCGCCCGGCAGATTATCGAGCTGCACGGGGGAACGATAGAGGTAAGGAGCCGCCCCGGGGAGGGGACGAGCTTTGCGTTCACCTTGCCGCTTGCCGGATCATGAAGCGCGCTGCAAACGTAAGTACGCAATGAGCGTTCCTGGCGCTTTTACGGTGTAAATATTAGTGAAACAGCTTGCTTTGGCAGGGGCTTCTTAGGACAACGCAAGCCCCGGCGGGTTAACTGAATACTTTCTTTACGGTGAGTATAAAAAGCCGGTTCTTGCAGGGGATGGTTTATTGCTCTCACGCTTTTTGCTGGTTTTTATCTTCGTTCCGTTTCTGGAAGTAATGATCCTGATCCAGGTGGGCAAATACGTGGGCTTTTGGCCGACGCTGTTTTTGCTGTTCGGGTTCGGTCTGCTGGGTTTTCTTTTGGTGCGGTCCCAGGGGCTTTCCGTGATCCACCGGATCAGGGCGGAAATCCGGGCCGGGCGCCCGCCGGGGGATGCGCTGGTGGACGGTCTGCTGGTTTTCTCCGGCGGGCTTTTATTGATTACCCCCGGCCTGCTGACCGATGCCGTCGGGCTGTTGCTCATGCTGCCGCCGGTGCGCGCGCAGGCGCGCCGCTTGCTTTTGCTCTGGATCCGGCGCCGCCTGCGGACGCGTCTTTTTTAGCTCCGGCATTGCATTGGTAATCGCTGCTGCGAAGTATCCGGGCAGCGAATAGCGACATCTCTTCACCCCGTGCGCCAAAAAATTTTTAATTCTTTTGGAGGAATTAGTCAAAAAGTGTCGAATAATAGCTGGTAACTTTAACCTCTTAAACGATTAAAGCAAATGCCTCAACCCAGACTTGTGTTCCGAAGGAGGCAGCAGCAATGAACGCCGTCTGTTCCGGTCGACTTGCGGGGGGGGGGGGGGGGTAACCCCCCCGTGCCGGCAAGGCAAACGTTAACATTCCGTTTCGGCTTTATTG
>JBFLZY010000023.1:0-36278 GCA_040755975.1 Bacillota bacterium
GACCCCGGGAGACATGATAGGGTAAGTAGGGGGCGAACAGGTGGGTTAGACCACCCAAGGTTAATTTAAAAATGGCAGATATAGCGAGCTTTTTAGAGCATCAGTGAAAAATATTGAGATAGGAGGTGGGAAAGGTGCCGGTTTACGAATACCGTTGCGCGGATTGTGGAAAGAAAGTGGAAATACTCGTTTTTTCCGGTGAACAGAAGATTGCCTGTCCGAATTGCCGGGGTAGTTCGCTGACCCGCCTCATGTCCCGTTTCGCCTACCACCAGAGCGAGGCCGACCGCCTGGCCGGGATTGACACCAGCCGCCCGCAGGGCGAGGACTACTACCGGGACGACCGGAATATCGGCCTCTGGGCGAAGAAGCGCTTAAAAGAGCTGGGCCACGACCCCGGCCCGGAGTTTGAAGGAATCGTGGAAAAGGCCAAAAAGAAGGTAAAAGAAGAACTGAGTAATTAGATTAGGACAGATTTATTTTCGGAGTCACCGGCATTTTTGGATTCTCCGGAAAAGCTCCGTTTTTTATTAACCACCCGCAAGACAGGCAGCCGGCGCCGGACGGCGAACCCGCTCCCGGGTTGCCACCGGGGCCTTTAAATAAGCCAGCCGTTTAAATGGGCGGCCCGACCATTCCGGCAGGACCAGCAATAGTTCCTCCCGGGCCGCCGTTCGATTTTCCGGGAGCGACCCGGCACTCACCGGTAATCGGGTTACTTCGACATCAGGCAGGGCGATCTGGAACAGTAGGGCATTCAAAACGAACTACCAGTGAGTGCCGGGCTCAAGGCGCCGGTAACGAGACATCCGGCACTCACTGGCTGTCAGGTTGCTTCGTTGTCAGCCGTGCCGTTTGAGACAGTAGAACAATAAGCATACTGAGTGCCGGTGAGTGCCGGACAGGTGAGGCAAGCGAACCGGCAGCGCAACTGAGAAGTGGGATGTGAGAAGTTGGAGGTGGGAATTTTAAAATCTTACCTCTCACTTCCCGCTTCTCACCTCTCAATTGCCTGGTTCACTCCGGACCAAGTCCCGGCACTCAGCTTAAACCAGCTTTTGTTTTCTGTTGTTTGGTTTCCAATTCTAAGCCGGCACGGAAATCATTAAAGTAAACTTACGTAAAGGCTGAGTGCCGGGTCGGCCCGCAGCGTTGGCGCGACGGCAAACGAACGGCGGGTGAAGCCCAACTTTCAGGGTAGCGGGAAACAAGGTTAAACCATGTGAGTGCCGGGCTGGTGCCCCGGCGAACTAAGAGAATCTCACCGTTTTTGCGTTACTTTACTTTTTTTATCCCCAACGCTTTTTCCAGATCAATAATGTGCTCCTGTTCCACCAGCGCAATTTCCCGGATTACCTGCGCGACGTCGTATAGCTTCATCGCCTCCAGTTGCTCAATGCGCTGCAGGTACCTGGCCAGGGCATCGTATTCGGCCTGCAAATCCTGTCTGAGCATTTCCACGTTGTCGAGCGATGTTTTTATTTCCGCCGCCACCACGGTAGGCACACCGCCTAAATATTGAATCTTGTCGGCGATGCGCACCGCATGTTCATGTTCGTTTTGCGCGTGTTCCAGCTCTTCGTCGATAATGGCGACGTATTCCGGCCCCGTAAGCATGGCGGCGTGCTGAATGTACTGAATCATTGCCGCGTATTCCCAGGAAAGATCCAAATTTAACAGATTAATTATTTGTTCTTTGGTCACGGAATGACCCCTCCCCGCCTTTTAGTACATGATATGGAAAAAGCAGGGCAAGGGTGCCGGGATAGGCAATTTATAGCAGGCTGGTTTTTGTTTCCTGGGCATCGGCGAAATCGCTGTCAATGATTACGTCCATAATTGCCGGTGAAAACGGGAAGTCGCCGTTAGTAGAGCCGGAGCCGGTATTTGCTTTCGTGAACGTGCTGAGGTCGAACTGACAGGATGGGCCGAAGTTTATTATGCTATTGTGATCCATGAAATTCACCTTGAAGCCGAACAGGTTGATCAGTGATGGCGAAAATAACACGGGCATTAAGTTCACCTCACCTTCGTCAGCGCAATCCTTGCCGGCGGCAAGGGTAAATCCCGGTTAAAAGTAGCGGTCTTTTGACAAGTGTTCGGATGCGCCGCCGGCCAGTGTTTCTTTCCGGATGGGCATATCGAACAGATCGGAGTCGTTCAGGCACACCTCGTCGCTTTCCAGATAGCTTTGGTCCCCGTACAAAGACCCCGTTCCCGAATTTATTTTGCTGACGCTGCTCCATTCGCCGAGATAATTTTGCCCGATGTTGAAAGCAGAACCATAGGTGATGACATTTATTTTTAAAAAAAATATATTAATTACTACAGGAAGCATCCGGTCACCTCCTTTGCTTTTGTAACAGTATATGATAGTCGGCAGGCTTTCAAATAGTGAGGTGAAAATAATGTTTGATCCGGAAAAAATTGCGCAGTGGAGCAAAATGGCGCAGAAAATGGCCGGGCAGGATTTCTGGACGAACGTTTTTAACAGTCCGTACAGCGCCCGGTTTTTAGAGCAGGCGGCAAATCTGGTCTCCCCCCAAAAAAACTTTCCGCGGGTGGATATTTACCAGACGGAGCGGGAGATCATCGTTCTGGTGGATCTGCCGGGCGTAAGAAAACAGGATATTCAGATTCAGGTCGCCGATGACCGCCTGGTGATTAAAGGAATTGCGCCGGAGCCGTACCCCGGGTGCCGTCTGGTCAGCTGCGAGCGTTTTACGGGCAGTTTCGAGCGATCCGTTACTTTACCGGAACTGGTTGGGAAAGCGGGCTATAAAGCCGCTTTGCGCGATGGCCTGCTGGAAATCCGCCTGCCGCGCGGGTTCGAGGCCGCTTTTCGGACGATCCCAATAGACGGGGATGGATAAATGAAAATTCCCTGTTTTTGGACCGGGTCAAAACTTGGAAAACTGCAAAAGCAGGTTAACGATTTAGAGAGCAAAGTTTGCGAACTGCAAAAGCAGTGGGCTGAAATTCAGCAAAGATGTTGTCATTCCACGGTGATCGAAAACCTTTACGTAGGCCGGGTGAATGTGGACAGGTTGGAGTTCGCCAATAACTTTGGGGCCATGGCGATCAGGGAACTGGGCGGAACGTTGAACATCGGCGTGAACTGCGCAGGGAGCCGCCTGCCTGGGGCCGGAAAAATCATCACCCCTGATGAGAAACGGGAGATTAACAAGCCTTTTCCCGGGAAACCCCCTCCGGCAGGGAGAAAGGCGGCCGGCCCGGATCGAAACCAAAGCGATCTCAAAGATGGCTCACTGCGGAGTAGCCCGGACGTTTCAAAAAAATCACCGGGAGGCAGGAGGGCCGGGCCGGTATGCAACGTCCGCTACGGGCCGTGAATTTCCATAACCCGCAGCCCCGGGCGCCTTCCTGGATGTTTGCCTTAGCCTGGCGGAGAGTGGTTTTCATGGGGCTGATCCTTTTTCTTCACGGTATGGGCCACGATCCCCGGAAAGATTACTGGCGGGACTGGGCCGGACCGCTGCGGGAAGCTTTGGTCCGGGAAGGGGTGAAAGTGGCGGAGAGCAATTTTGGCGGGATTTACTACTATGACCTGGTGCCCGGCCCCGCGGCCGAAAACCGGGCCGGTGATTTCTTTCCGGAAAGACGGCAGTACCTTGACCAGTTAAAGGAGTTTGCCTGGCAGGAACTGGGCTCAGCGGAAAAAATACTGCCTTTGCCCACCAGAAGCTTAATTAAGCAATTGGTTTCTTATATTCTCGATAACTTTGGGGATATCCTTACTTACCTGCATTGCGATCTGATTTACCAGGCGGTAAACTGGCGGGTTTTTGAGAGCCTGCTGGCTGCCGGCCGGCCTGTGTATTTGCTGGGTTACAGCCTGGGGGCAATGGTCGGCTATTGCGCCCTGCAGGCGAGTCCGCCCCTGGCCGGCCGGGTGGTGCATTTTATGATGCTGGGCAATCCTCTTTTTTGGTTTGCCGACGGGGTCGCGCGCCGCGCCGATCTGCGCGTCCGCCCGGCGGTGGGGCGCTGGACAAATCTGGCCGGGGTCCTCGATATTGCCTGGCCTCACCTGGTTCCCCGGCTGGTGCGGGGGCTGGATGAACACGTGGAGTTCATCATTGACCGCTTTAATCCCATCCGCGGCCACCGGGCCTATTTCACCAATCCTGCCAGTTTGCACACAATCGCCCGGGTTATCGCCGGAACGTGGCAAAACTAAAGGTCAGGCCCGCCCCGGAGAAACGGGGGATTCGCCGGGCAGTTGCTCATGAAGACTGCCGTCCTCTCCATAAGGAATGAAAATGAGGGCTGGAATTTGTCCGGGCGAGCGACCCGGCACTCACCGGGATACTGGTTGTTTGTTGGTGCTCTGTACCAATATGAGGAATCCCGACCAATGAATATACGTAGTACCAGTGAGTGCCGGGAGCGAGCTGGACAAATTCCACCCGATGACATTATTTTCGAGGAAGTTGTTCGGCCGGTTCCGCGACGGTATTTCAACTGACGTTCGCCAGGGCCGGAAAGCCGGTGTTTGCCTGGCGGATTGTGAATTTGCCAGCGAGAGTCTGTTTAAGACGTACCCCCGCCCAGCGTGAGCGACGCACCCTTGCCAAGGCCCTTTTTGTGTGTTAAAATGGAGCTTGCGCGAGGGAATTTTGGGCAAGGAGCAACCTTTGTTGTCAGAGCACGTTGCCTATATGCGGGAGGCTTTGGCCGAAGCAGAAAAAGCCTGCGCCTTAGGAGAAGTTCCCGTCGGTGCGGTCGTCGTTCTGGATGGTGAAATTATCGGGCGGGGGCACAATCTGCGGGAAACGCTTTCCGATAGTTCGGCCCACGCCGAAATCATCGCCTTGCGGAAGGCCGCGCATAAACTGGGCGACTGGCGCTTGACGGGTTGCACCATCTACGTTACCATTGAACCGTGCCCCATGTGCGCCGGGGCTTTGGTGCAGTTCCGGGTGGGCAGGCTGGTTTACGGGGCCAGGGACCCGAAAGCCGGGGCGGTTGATTCGGTGGTCGATCTGGTTCGGAATCCGGCGTTCAATCACCAGCTGGAGGTTGTTTCCGGCGTACTGGAAGGAGAATGCCGGGCGGTTATCCAGCGGTTTTTCCGGGGCTTGCGGGAGAAGAAAGACGACTCGTAGCCCAAAGGCGATCACTATGGTCAGGTACGTAGGCAATGAAATTTAGTGAGTTGGTCCGTCTACTGGAGCATGAAGGGTTTAAATTGTTCAAGGAAAAAGGTTCAATCCGGTACTACAGGAAACCAGGTTGGGATAAATTAATTCGCATTGATTATCACGGTTCGAAGGAAGTGCCGGCGGGCACTTGTAATGGGTCTTGAAAGTCGCGGGTTTGAAAGGGAAGAAGCAATGATCGATCTTAAATATTCTTTGGTTATTGAAGCTACCGAGGATCCAAATTTTTTTGGGTTCTATTCACCTGATCTGGAAGGTTTTACCGGGATAGGTCATTCTATTGAAGATTGCATCTATAAGGCCAGGTGGGGAATGCAGGAGCACGTGTCCCTTTTGCAGGAAAACGGGCTTCCCGTTCCTGGGGAGCAAAAAAATCCTACGATTACGATCAAAAACGCAAGAAAGAACCGGAGGCGGCGGGAAACCGCGTAAAAAGACCGCTGATCAAAATTTACTTTTGTTGTTCCAGGCGTGAACTTTTACGCAACCGTGTGGAGAGATGGCCGAGCGGTTGAAGGCGCTCGACTCGAAATCGAGTAGGCGGGCAAAAACCTGTCTCGTGGGTTCGAATCCCACTCTCTCCGCCAGATTGCTTATAAATCAAGGGGTTATCGTTATTCTGACGGTAACCCCTTGGTATTTTTTTATGCCCGGATATGGGCACGGCCGACGGTTCGGCCGACGTTAATAGCGGCTGATAAAAAAGAAGCTTTATTAACAATTGGCTTTTTAGCAGGCAATTTGGAAGGTGTGCTATGACCAGGGCATTCAACCAGGAGGAAAAGGAAATGATCCACAACCTCCTGCTGAAAAAAGGAAAAGAGCTGTTTAGTATTTACGGTCTGAAAAAAACCAGCATAGAAGATCTAACCAAGGCTACCGATATTGCACAGGGTACCTTTTATAGGTTTTACAGATCTAAGGAGGATTTATATTTTGATATCATCGAGGAAGAAGAGAAGGCTCTGCAAAAGAAGCTGATCGAACATTTAGACTCGGTACAGGTAACGGCTGAGGAGTTGAAGTCTTTTTTCTCCAAGCCCTCAACCTGGTGGATCAAAATCCCATATTGAAAAGACTGTATATGGGAGATGAATACGACCTGCTGATCCGGAAAATTTCCCATGATAGAATCAAGTCACATATTGACCGGGATTTCCGGAATTTGCTGCCGTTGATTGAACAATGGCAGCAGCAGGGCGTTATGATAAAAAGAAAGCCGGAGGCTATTGTGGGGCTTTTCCGGGCGCTGTTTACCATCACCTTTCACAAGAAGGAAATCGGGGAAGAATACTACACGGATACCATCGAACTTCTCGTGGAGCTGATTGCTAAAGGGCTGGTCATTGAGAGGGCGAACAAAAATGATTGACGTAGGCGGTCTGGATTTCACTTATCCGGGCAGTAACGAAAAAACTATAAAAGGATTGAATTTCTCTGTCAAAAAGGGAGAAATCTTTGGTTTTCTTGGGCCATCCGGCTCCGGTAAAAGCACCACGCAAAAAATTCTTACAGGCATACTGAAAAACTATGAGGGCAGCGTTAAGGTAATGGGAAGGGAACTTACGGACGTGAAATCTGACTATTACGAGAAGATAGGGGTTTCCTTTGAGCTGCCGAACCTGTACGGTAAGTTTACCGCCCGGGAAAACCTGTCGTTTTTCCGTTCTTTATATTCCGGAGAAACGGAGGAGCCCAAAAAGCTGCTCTCTCTTGTAGATCTTTCCGGAGATGCCAACACCAGGGTATCCCGGTTTTCCAAGGGCATGAAAATGCGGCTTAACTTCTGCAGGGCCCTCCTCAACAAACCTGAGATCGTTTTTTTAGATGAGCCTACCTCCGGGCTTGATCCCGTCAACGCCAAGCGAATCAAGGACATAATCCTAGACAAAAAGGCGGAAGGTAAAACCATCTTTCTTACCACCCACAACATGAATGTGGCGGAGGACCTGTGCGATCGGGTTGCGTTTATCGTAAACGGGGAGATTGTTCTTATTGATTCCCCCAGGCAGCTCAAAATTCACAGGGGCAAGAGAACGCTGAGGGTGGAGTATGAGGAACAGGGGATAACAGAAAAGGTTGATTTCGACCTGACTAATATCGGGAACAATGAAATATTTCTGAGGTTGCTTAGGGAAAAGAAAATCCATACAATGCACACCCTGGAAGCAACCCTTGAAGATATATTCATCGAGGTTACAGGAAGGAGTTTAAATGAGAACACTCTCCGCCATTAAATATGAAATCAAGTTTCAGATGAGGCATGGTTTCTATTATGCCTGTCTGCTGCTGACCGTTATTTATGTAGTGGGGTTGAGGATGATTCCAGAAAATTTAAGAGCGGTTGTTTCTTCCCTGGTTATCTTTACTGATCCAAGCGTTTTGGGCTTCTTTTTTATTGGTGGAATTGTATTGCTGGAAAAGGGGCAGAATACTCTGGAAAGTCTTTTTGTCACCCCGTTAAAAGTGAGTGAATACATTTGGGCGAAGGTTGCCTCCCTTTCGATGCTGTCACTGTCAAGCAGCCTTGCCATCGCATTTTTCTCCCTGGGCGGACGCTTTAATTTATTCTGGCTTATACTGGGTGTGGGGTTAAGCTCTGTACTTTTCTCCCTGGTGGGCTTTGCCCTGGCGGCACGTGCCGAAAGCTTGAACCAGTATTTTTTTTTTTACTCGTTCCCTACGGCCATATTCATTTTGCTCCTTTTAAAATACCTGGGTCTTCCGGATATAGGGCTGTTCTACCTCCTGCCCACTAAACCGGCACTGCTTTTGATAGAAAGTGCAATGAAGGGGGTGACATTATTTGATGTAGTTTATGCCGTTGCCACTCTCTGTGCCTGGATTGTGATTGCTTACAAGTGGGCATACAGGTGGTTTTATATGTACACCGTTCTTGGAATAGAAGGAGGCCGCGGATGAAGAAAGCCATTGCATTGGCTGTTCAGGACGTATTCCGAGAGAGAGATTAAAGAAGCGGTTCTTGAAAGCAGAGGGTTTTCCCCGAAGACTGCCCGGTGCTGGCAGAATTACTTCGGCCTAAGGGAGGAAGAAATGCGTTGTTTTGGAACCGCGCTGGCATTAATGCTGGGGCACAGGAAGTCCATCGATTTTGACTGGTTAAAAGAATTTTTCCTCGGTACTCAGAAAAAATTGCTGAAAATAACAGCCATGGCATATTAGTTAAGGTTAAGCAAGATTGGAAAATGCGAAGATTTACTTGCGTTAAGGTAAGATCAAATGTATAATAGATTTCAGGAGCGGTTATAAAGCTGTTCCGGACATAAAAAAATTAAAAATTGTTTATCCGGCAACCCCGTGGAGAGATGGCCGAGTGGTCGAAGGCGCTCGCCTGGAGAGCGAGTAGGCGGGCATCAAACCTGCCTCGTGGGTTCGAATCCCACTCTCTCCGCCAGCATTGGAAAGGATTGGCCGTGCTAGATGGGGAGGTAGCGGTGCCCTGTACCCGCAACCCGCTAGAGCGGGGTCGAATTCCTGCCCGAGGGTTTGGCTTGTGGGGTCCGGCCTCCGACAAGGGGTGAAGACGGTTGGGTCTTGCGCGGCGGAGACTTCTGAACCGTGTCAGGTCCTGGCGGAAGCAGCACTAAGGGAGCCCCTCCGGGTGCCGCAAGGGCGCCTGGCCCGAGCTACCTGCGGAGGTATCGCCCGGAAGTTATTATTCGACGGCAGGTGCACGGCCACTAACTTTTTTCAAACCATCCCGGAAAAACCGGGGTGGTTTTTAAATTATTCGATTTAAGGGGCAGGAAGCCTTTTGCGGCGAGTGAAGATGTGGTAAAATAATACTGTCTTTGATCCTGTTGCTGGCATGCCTAAGAAGAAGCGGAGGAGAGGGAGTTTTGGCTTATCTTGCCCTTTACCGGGAATGGCGCCCGCAGTCGTTTCGGGAAATCGTCGGCCAGGAGCACGTTACCCGGACGTTGCAAAACGCCCTGGCGTCCGGCCGGGTCGGCCACGCCTATCTTTTTTGCGGCCCCCGGGGGACGGGCAAAACCACCACGGCCAAAGTCCTGGCCAAGGCCTTGAACTGCCGCTCCCGGGAGTCCGCCGAGCCTTGCAACGCGTGCGCAAACTGCCGGGAAATAACCGCCGGGAATTCGCTGGACGTGATTGAGATCGACGCAGCCTCCCACCGCGGCATCGATGAAATTCGGGATCTCCGGGAAAAGGTAAGGTTTGCGCCCACCACAGGCAGCTACCGGGTCTATATTGTCGACGAAGTGCACATGCTCACGTCGGAAGCGTTTAATGCGCTGCTGAAAACCCTGGAGGAGCCGCCGGCGCACGCGGTTTTTGTGCTGGCCACAACCGAGCCCCACAAGGTTCCACTGACCATTTTGTCCCGCTGTCAGCGGTTTGATTTTCACCGGATCGGCGTGCCGCACCTCCTGGCGCGTTTAAAAGAGGTCTGCCGGGGAGCAGATCTGGCGGCTGACGACGACGCTCTGTACCTGATTGCCCGCGCCGCCGAGGGGGGTTTGCGGGACGCCTTGAGTATATTGGATCAGGTTGCCGCTTTTGGGGACAAACGGGTCACTGCGGAAGACATCCACCAGATCCTGGGTACCGTTCGCGCCGAGATGCTCGACGAAGTGGTCGCGGCCCTTGCTTCCAGCGATGCGGCCAAAGGCCTGCGGCTGGTCGGATCTTTAGTGGAGCAGGGCAAGGACCTGCGGCTTTTCGTCCGGGAGTTGCTGGCCCACCTGCGCAATTTGCTTTTACTGCTTGTTTCTCCGGATGCGGGTGAAGAGTTGAGCCCCCATGAAAGAGAAAGGCTGGGCTTGCAGGCGAAAGCCCTGGGTAGCGACAGGCTGCTGTTTTTTTTAAATATTTTCAACCGGACCGAGCAGGAAATGAAGTGGAGCGCCCAACCCGGGATTTTGCTGGAGGTTGCCCTGGTGCAGGCAACCCGGGCCGGAGAGCTTCGGGCCGGGGAAATTCGGGCCGGGGAGCGCCAGCCGGAGGGGGATCTGGAGCAGCGGGTGGCGCGGCTGGAGGAATTGCTCGCCGGGTTGACCGGGGACCAGCCGGGTGCCGCCGGGTCGGCTGAATTGGTGAGTGCCGGAGCTGAAAGAGAAAGCAGGGAGCAGAAGAGGGATAACGGTGATCGGGAGGGTAAAGGCAAGGAAAAGAGCGGGGGATTGATCAGGGAAGCTGTTCAGGAGAAAAGCCGGGAAATCGCGGGAGAAGGAAAGCAAGCCCCCGGGGGCGGCGAGAGATCTGTGGCGGGCAGGGAAGTTAAAAGGTCAGCCGGCGGGCCCGAAAAAAAGGCGCCCGCTGGGGAAGTCGCCGATCTTCGCGCTTTTGGCGGATCAGAAATAGGCCGGGCCGAAACGGGCGGGGGCGGAACGGAAACTTCCCGGCCGCCGGCAGAGGACCGGGAAGACCCGGTTTTTCGGGAGGTTGCGGCGCGCTGGGCGGATTTTTTGGCGAACCTCAAGAGAAACGACCCGCCGCTGTTTAGTTTTTTGACGTACGGGTGGCCCCAGCAGTTGAGCAACGGTAATTTAAGCATTGCCTTTGAAAAAGAACACGAGTTATATAAAAAGTTTCTGGAGAGTAAACTGAAGGAAATTTCCCTGGCCCTGAATTCATTTTTTGTCCAGAAATGGGAAGTGCGGCTTACTTACGGGGAACGTCCGCAGGGAATGGATTTTTCCCTGGGGGATAAGGAATTAGATACCAAAGAAGCGCTGTCCTTGTTTGGTGTTCCAGAAGAAGAGTGAGGAGTTGCCCATGAAGACTGCCGTCCTCTCCATAAAAGTATGAAAATGAGGGCTGGAATTTGTCCGGGCGAACGACATATGCAAAGCGTAAGTTAAGTGCCAGGCACTTAACTTAATGGCAGAAAGCTATTTTCAAGGGAGGAAAAAACCATGGGGATGAATATGCAGAAAATGATGAAACAGGTGCAAAAGATGCAGGCGGAAATGATGAAATTGCAGGAAGAACTGGGCAATCGCACAGTCGAAAGCACCGCCGGGGGCGGGGCGGTGAAGGCGGTGGCCAACGGAAGGCAAGAGCTGGTTGCCATCGAAATCAAACCCGACGCCGTGGACCCCGACGATATTGAAATGCTGCAGGATCTTATTCTGACGGCGGTAAACGGGGCACTCAACCAGTCCCGGGAGATGGTGAACAGCGAGATGCGCAGGTTTACCGGCGGCCTGAACATACCGGGCCTGTTTTAGGAGGGAGGGGCGTGCAGTTATCAAGCGGTTCCCTGGCGCGCTTGATTGACGAACTGGCCAGGCTCCCCGGAATTGGACCAAAAAGCGCCCAGCGCCTGGCTTTTTATCTTTTAAATGCTCCTTTAGAAGTTGCGGAAAAATTGGCCAGCGCCATTCTGGAGGCCCGGAAGGGCATCCGTTACTGCTCTGTTTGCGCCAACCTCACCGACAGCCAAATTTGCGCCGTCTGCGCCGACCAGCGCCGGAACCGGGAACTCCTTTGCGTGGTAGAAGAGCCCAAAGACATTTTGGCGATGGAAAAAGTGCGGGGTTATAAGGGGCTTTATCATGTTTTGCACGGCACCATTTCCTTGCGGGATAATCCGGGGCCGGATCACTTGACAATTAAACAACTGATCGCCAGACTGCAGGAAGGGCAGATCAAGGAGGTCATCCTGGCGACCAATCCAAATATGGAAGGCGACGCCACTGCCCTTTACCTGGCCGGGTTAATCAGGCCACTGGGCGTAAAGGTTACGCGGCTTGCCCACGGCCTGCCGGTGGGCGCCAGCATTGAATACGCCGATGAGATAACCCTGACCAGAGCTTTGGAGGGGAGGCAGGAGTTAAACAAATAACCCGAGGAAAGTTCAAGGAATATGTATCTCTCACCTTTCATATAAATGGATAAATGGAGTGGGACAAGTCTAACCGGAAGTGATAGCAAGGGGCGCCTTGCAAGGATAATCGGCTTCGTCCCAATAATTCGATGGTGAATTCCAACGAGTAACGAATAACGACCAATGGCACACGACCAACTGGGAGGTGGGAGTGGTGGAAGGGAAGCTCATTTTCTTAAGCGTGGTTGGTTTGATCGGCCTGTTTCTGGTTGCTGCGGCTTTGATTAAACCCTTTAAGTTTCTGTTGCGGGTTTTGGCCTGCTTTATAGTTGGGGGCACACTCTTATTCCTGGCTAATTTTATCCTTGCCCGGATCGGCCTGCATGTTGCGCTTAACCCATTGACAATCCTGACGGCGGGTCTTTTGCAGGTTCCCGGCTTAATTTTGCTGGCTTTGTTGAGTTACTTTTTTATCTAAGGGTTTAAATTTAAATAGTTATTCTTTCTATGTCAAGCATTGACTTTTGGGTTCTTATGGATTATACTTAGCATGGCGAAAAGGCGGGACTAGGGGGGGTTTGTCCCGGTTTTTCTTTTTTTGGAGGTCGGCGTTGGGGGGTATTTCCACGCGCGTAGTGGAAGCATATACTGGTGAATACGCCAGCGGAAAAAGTGAAGTGGCGATTAACCGCGCCCTGGATCTGGTTCAAGAAGGCCGGCAGGTTACGCTGGTTGATTTGGATATCGTGGAGCCATGTTATACCTTGAGGCCGCTGAAAAAGATGCTGATTTCAAAAGGGCTTGCCGTGCTTGCCTGGGAGACCAGGGAAGTCGGCGGCCTGGGGGAAACCGGCAACGTTTTGCGGGCGGAAAACCGCTGGGCTTTAAAAAGGCCCGGGGACATTATTCTGGACGTCGGGTACGGGGTGGAAGGGGCTAAAACGCTAAACCTTCTGGAGGGAGCCAAAACGGACCCGGATTTGCGTGTCTTGCTGGTGCTCAACATCACCCGGCCAATGACCGGGTCGGTCGCGGATATACTTGCCTACATAAGGCAAATAGGTCGGGTTGACGGCCTTATTAACAATACCCATCTGGGTGACGAGACCTCTGTGGAAATAATCCAGCAGGGAGCGCGGGTGGTTACGGAAGCCGCCCGGCGGTCCGGCATCCCGGTGGTGGCGACCACTGCCGTCCGGGAACTGGCCGCGCTGATCGGCCCGGAAGACTGCATGGGCAATCCCGTGCGGGCAATTGATCGCTACATGCCGGGGGCCTTCTGGTAAAGCCGCCGGTTCGCAAAAATTAAATCTAAGGGATGAGGAGATCAGGAGGTGTAATTAAACTTTATGTCCAAGGACAAGCCCATTGAGGGCGAAAAAAGAGTCTTCATGACCGGCAACGAGGTGGTCGCCTGGGCCGCCCTGGCGGCCGACGCCGACATCATGTTCGGCTACCCGATTACGCCGCAGAACGAGATTATGCACTACTGGACCCGCCTGGCGCCGAAGTTCGGCCGCGATTTTTTGCAGACGGAAGATGAACTTTCCGCCGGCTTTACCACCTTGGGCGGGGTGCTGGCTGGGCGCAAGGCCTTTACCGCCACCGCCGGACCGGGCAACACTTTGATGCAGGAACCTATGTCCATGGCCGAGGCCATGCGCCTGCCCATGGTCGCCATCATCACTCAGCGGGGCGGCCCCTCCACCGGGACAGTGATTTATTCGCAGCAGGAAGTGACCATGACCACTTTAGGCGGCAACGGGGAAGGGCTGCGCATCGTTTACTCCACGGCCACCCACCAGGAACTCTTTGATTACACGATCAAGGCTTTTAACACTGCCTGGAAGTACCGGTTTCCCACTTTTGTGCTGGGTGACGGTTACCAGTCCAAAATGCGGGAATCCTTGACCATGTACGACCCTGCTGAACGCGGGATCGAAATAATTCCGCCCGACCCGTACTTTGGCAAGCCCGGCGTGCCCGGGGTCGATCGCCCTCCGTCGCAATTACGCAATACCTACAATATGGAAGAAGAACTGTATGAGGTGGTGGAGCATTACCTTCGGGATTACAGTAAGATGGCCCCGGAAGTGGCGGAGTACCATGCCTATTACGTTGATGACGCAAAACTGGTCGTCGTTGCCCACGGCGTGGTGGCGCGCGCCGCTTTGATGGCTGTGCGGGAACTCCGGGAAGAAGGATATAAAGTCGGTTATTTCCGTCCCGTTACTTTGCGCCCCCTCCCGGAAAAAGAACTGCGGGAAGTGGCCGCCCGGACCCCGAAATTTTTGGTGGCCGAATCGGCCAACGGCCAGCTGGCCCGCCTGCTGAAGGAAGGAGTTTACGGCTGCACAACGGAAATGCTCCCTCTGTTCAGGCCCGGCATGGGCATTACGCCCGAGGAAGTAATCGCCGAAGTAAAGAAAATTTTAGGTTAAGGTTTACGCAAAGAGAAGGAGGTTCCCAAATGTCGTTAGCGCAGACGATTGAACTGGCCATGCCGAAGTGCTGGCGCGTAGATACAAAACCGCATAAATTCTGCCCCGGCTGCGGCCACGGCCTGGTCTTAAAGGCATTGGGCTACGCCATTGACGAACTGGGTATCCAGGACCGGGCAGTTTTTGGTTGCGATATCGGTTGTTCTCTCTTGTCCTGGGATTTCTTTAACCTGGACACCATCCAGACCCACCACGGGCGGACGACGCCGGTAATCACCGGCCTCAAACGGGCCAACCCGAAGCTGATCGGCATCGCCTACATGGGGGACGGCGGCGGCTACGCCATCGGCTCCCAGCACCTGGTCAACGCGGCGGCCCGGGACGAAAAAATCACCGTCATCCTGGTGAACAACACCCAGTACGGAATGACCGGCGGCCAGATGGCCCCCACCACCTTACCGGGGCAAAAGACGGAGACCACCCCCTACGGGCGCGACCCGGAAAAGACGGGGTTTCCTTTTCAGGGCCCGGAAATGGTCGCGGCCATCAGCCGCGAGGGCGCCTACGTGGCCCGCGGAACAGTGGCCAACTTCCGCCAGCTCCAGCGTTTTTTGAAACGGGCGTTGGAAAACCAGCTGGCCGGCAACGGTTTTTCTTTCGTGGAAGTAATCTCCGCGTGCCCCACCAACTGGCGCACCAACGCCGAAGAAACCTGGAACATGATCGAACACGTCATGCCCCGGTACTTTAAGGTCGGCGAAATTAAGGTTCCGGGCGCTCCGGCCGCAAAGGGGGAAAATAAAAATGGGTAAACCGGTAAAAATAATTCTGGCGGGCGAAGGCGGCCAGGGAGTGCAATCGGTGGCGGAAATTCTGGCCGAAGCGGCCAACGAGGAAGGCAAAGAGGCCCTGTACATCCCCAACTTCGGGGTGGAGCAGCGCGGCGGCGTTTCGGTGGCTTTTCTGCAGGTGGGCGATGAACGGATCGGCGCCCCGAAGTTCCAGATCGGCGACGTGGTGGTTGCTTTGAGCAAGCGGGCCATCCCCCGGACAAAGCAGTATGTCGGCAAAGACACGATATTTTTGTACGATTCCCACATTGAGGGGGCCGAGCAGGATTTGCCGCGCCAGGCGAAGAAGATCCTGGCCATTCCGGCCATCGATCTGGCCAAAAACGAACTGCACCCGCGCGTTTTCAACGTGGTTATTATGGGTGCGATTGTCAAGTTGACGAACGTTGTTTCCGAGGAGGACGCCAAGAAAGCCCTGGAGAACAGGCTTAAATATAAGTTTGATAAGGAGCCGGAGTTAAGGGAACTAAATTATAAGGCGATCGAGCGCGGGATCGGGCTCGTTGCCGACGCCGGTTAGGAGGGAGAAGAGATGACGGAAACCTACCAGGGGGTTACGGTGGAAGGCGAAAAAGGGCTCTGGACGGTCTTTCCGGAACTGTGCAAGGGCTGCGGTTTGTGCATCGCCAAGTGTCCCAAAAGGTGCATGTCCTGGTCGGATTACCTGGGCGTGTACGGTACTCCTTCGGTGCGGATCAACGAGGAGGAATGCACGGCCTGCGGTATTTGCCAGTTGCTTTGCCCGGACTGCGCCATCGCCGTGATGAGGAAGGATAGAAAGGCGAAAGACAACTGAAAGAGGTAACTAATCTAGAAGAAAAGAATCAGGCCGGGCGAATCTAAAAACCCGGCCTTGATTATGCCCGCTCGAAACCCTGGATTAAAGAAAAGATTCAACCGGCCCCGGCCAGGTTGAATTTGTCGTGCAGGGCTTTGACCGCCCGCCGGGCATCGCCGGCCTTAATAATTACGGAAATTTTGATTTCCGAGGTGCTGATCATTTCTATATTGATTCCCTCCTCGGCTAAAGCCTCGAACATCCTGGCGGCAACACCTGGGTTGGTCGCCATCCCGGCGCCCACGATGGATACCTTGGCCACGTCGGCATCGGCGCAAAAACCGCTGGAGCCCAACTCCGGCAGGAGTTTTTCAACTACGGCCAGAGCCTTGCGGAGATCGGCCTGCGCACAGGTGAAGGAAATGTCGTTTCGCTCGTCGCGCATAGAACTCTGGATAATCATGTCGACGTTGATATTTTCCGCCGCCAGCGCCTTAAACAGGCGGTAGGCGATGCCGGGTTTGTCGTACACGTCGAAGATGCCGATTTTGGCCACGTTTAGATCGTGGGCCACTCCGGTAACCACCTGGGTTTTTTCCACAGCGTCGACCTCCTTGACGATTGTTCCGGAATGATGGTTGAAACTGGACCGCACGTGCAGGGGTATGTTGTACAGCCTGGCCAACTCTACGGCGCGGTGGTGCAGGACGACCGCGCCCAGGTGAGCCAGTTCCAGCATTTCGTCGTAGGAGATTTCCGTGAGCTTCCGGGCTTCCGGCACCACCCGCGGGTCGGCGGTGTAAACCCCGTCAACGTCGGTGTAAATTTCGCACAGGTCGGCCTGCAGGTAGGCCGCCAGCGCCACGGCGGTGGTGTCGGACCCGCCCCGGCCTAAAGTGGTGATGTCGTTGTTCTGGTTGATTCCCTGGAAACCGGCCACCACCACGATATTGCCGCGCCCCAGTTCTTCTTTCAGGCGGCCGTTGCAAATATCGAGGATCCGGGCCTTGGTGTGGGATGTGTCGGTAAAAATGCCCGCCTGGGGGCCGGTGAGGGAAATAACCGGCCTGCCGAGGTCGCGGATGGCCATGGCCAACAATGCAATGGAAATCTGTTCGCCCGTGGAAAGGATAACGTCCATTTCCCGCTCGAGCGGGTTGCTGGTTATTTCGTTGACCAGGTGAATCAAATTATCGGTAGTATCACCCATTGCCGACACGACCACAGCAACCTCGTGGCCCCCGGCGTGAACCTCGGCCACCCGGCGCGCAACCCGCCGGATTCGTTCGGCGTCGGCCACCGAACTGCCCCCGTATTTTTGCACCACCAGCATAGAAATAAATCGCCTGCCCTTTTGATTGTTGCCCTTTTCGAAATCATTTATCATCGTACCAAAACCGCTTGATCCTGTCAACGTTTTGCCAAACGAAGCAATCAAAGGACATCGGTAGGTTAACCTGATCCCCTCTCCCTTCTTCTTGACTGTTTTTGTAACAGTAAATACACTGTAAGGAGTAAGGCGCGATTCTCACGCCCGGAGGTGAACGCTTTGAAGAGAATTAAAATCGTGCGGAAATGAAAGGGTGCGCATTTTACCTCTATTACTTTGAAAGGGATGGTTAAGTTGTCTGAGGCGAAAATAAAGGAGTTGGGAATCGAGCTGCCAGTTCCGCCCAAACCGGTTGCTGCCTACGTGCCGGCGGTAAAGGTGGGCAAACTAATTTTTTGTTCCGGACAGCTTCCTGTTCTCGAGGGGGAGTTGGGGTATAAAGGAAAAGTTGGCGGCGAGCTGACGGAAACCGACGGTTACCAGGCGGCGCGGTTGTGCGCGCTTAACTGCTTGAGTGTGGTTAAAGAGGTTGCCGGTAGTCTGGATAACGTGGCGCGGGTAGTAAAAGTTACGGGTTACGTTAACAGCGCCCCCGGTTTTACCAGGCAGCCTTTTGTGATTAACGGAGCTTCCGATTTGCTGGTAGAAACCTTCCGGGAGGCCGGATACCACGCCAGGTCGGCGGTCGGCGTGAGCGAACTCCCTCTGAACGCGGCGGTTGAAGTGGAGATGGTTGTTGAGATGAAAGAATCGTAGCTAATGTCGGGGCAGTTGCAGGCGAACATTACGCAAATCTCCCCCGGAACCAGAAAAGTTGCCGGCGATATTATCGTTCGGGATGCGCCGGGATTGAGATACAACGTAAACAAAATGCACGACTTGCTGCTGAATCGTGCTTTTAACCTACCTGTTTTTCAGAACAAGGGAGGACCCCGTTTTTTGTTGTCAGCAGGTTGGCCCGGCGGCAACAATTTCCGGGGCGATCCCCGCAAACTTCGAGAAATTTTCTCTAAACAGCCGGGCCAGCTTTTGGGCCGCTTCGTCGTAAGCGCCGCCGTCCGCCCAGGTGTCCCGGGGCCTGAGAATTTCCGCCGGTACGTCCGGGCAGTGCCTGGGGACCAGCACTTGAAAGACGGGGTCCGGCTCCAGTTCCACCTCCTCCAGCCGGCCGGAGAGGGCGGCGGCCACTATCGCGCGGGTAAGCTTGATCTCGATGCGCCGCCCCATCCCGTAAGGCCCGCCGGTCCAGCCCGTGTTCACCAGGTAAACGTTGGGGTTATACCGGGTGATTTTCTCTCCGAGCATGCCGGCGTAAACGGCCGGCGGAAGGGGGAGAAAGGGCGCCCCGAAACAGGTGGAGAAGGTGGCCTGCGGCGTGGTAACCCCCCGTTCGGTGCCGGCCAGCTTGCTGGTGTAGCCGGAAAGGAAATGGTACATGGCCTGTTCTTTCGTCAGTTTGGCAATGGGGGGCAGGACGCCGAAGGCGTCGGCCGTCAGGAAAATGACCGTTTGCGGATGTCCGCTGACGCCCGGGATGACTGCTTCCGGGATGTATTCCACGGGAAAGGCCGCCCGGGTATTTTCCGTAATGTCTGCGGATACGTAGTCGGTCGTGCGCGTTTCGGCGTCCACGATGACGTTTTCTAAAACGGCGCCGAAACGGATGGCGCTCCAGATCTGGGGCTCGTTTTCCGCCGAAAGGCAGATGCACTTCGCGTAGCAGCCACCTTCGAAGTTGAAGATCCCTTCTTCCGACCACCCGTGTTCGTCGTCCCCCACCAGTCGGCGCTGCGGATCGGCGGACAAAGAGGTTTTGCCCGTTCCGGACAAGCCGAAAAAGAGGGCCGTGTCCCCCGCCGGTCCCAGGTTAGCCGAGCAGTGCATGGGGAAAACGCCGCGCTGGGGGAGTAAAAAGTTTAAGGCGCTGAATATCGATTTTTTGATCTCCCCGGCGTAGCTGGTCCCCCCGATGAGGACCAGGTTTTCTTCCAGGTTTAAAACGATGAAAGCTTCCGAACGGGTGCCGTCCAGTTCGGGGTCGGCGTGGAAGCCGGGAGCGCAGATAATGGTAAATTCGGGCCGGTGCCCGCTGAGCTCCGCCGGCGCGGGTCGGATGAAAAGCTGCCGGACAAAGAGATTTTGCCAGGCCAGTTCGTTGATTACCCGGATTGGCATCCGAAAGCGCGGGTCGGCGCCCGCAAAACCGTCAAACACAAAAAGGTCTTTATTTTGCAGGTAGGCCAGCAGCCGCCCGTAAAGGTTCCGGAACTGTTCCGGCGCCATGGGCTGGTTGACCGGCCCCCAGTTGATTTTATCGTGGACGGAAGGCAGGTCTACGATAAATTTGTCGTTGGGCGAGCGGCCGGTGTACTTGCCGTTGATGACCACCAGCGCGCCGTTGCTGGCCAGGATTCCCTCCCCTCTGACCAGGGCCATTTCGACCAGGCGGGCCGTCGAAAGGTTGTGGTAGATTTGCCTGGAATTAGCAAGTTTCATTACTTCTCACCCGTCCTGCACATGTTCTTCGAAAATTTGAGAAGCAATATACCATAAGGACAAAAAGCCAGTCAAGGGAAGGGAAAAAAGTATATTGTATGCTTTTCCGGAGCGGGGGTGAGGGGTTGGTCCGGGAAAATTGAACTGGGGATGGATTCGAATTTTTAATTTTTACCTTATGATTAAAATTTGAGCAGGAAAAGGGTATATTTGAGTGAAATAACTTATTATTATGAAGGCAGCAACGAATCAGGAAAAACCAGGCGCAACCAGGAGATGCCAGGAGAAACCAAAGGAGAGCTTAACCATAGCCAGGCCGGTTGCTTCGCTCGTCAATTATATCGGCCCGGATTTGCTCTTTAAGAGAGGTGGTTGAGCTGTGTGACAGGTTTGCCGGGTTGCCTAAAGCCGTCGTAAAGGAAGGAGGATGTCCGGTTTGCCTGCGGACCCCCGCGCGGTTGTCTGCCAGGCGCGTCGTTTGGTAAACCGGGGAGGTGAATGCTCATCGAATACAACGGAAAAAAACCAAAGGTTTCGGAAAAGGCTTTCGTCGCTCCCGACGCCACTTTAATTGGCGACGTGGTGGTGGCGGAGGGGGCCAGTATCTGGTTCGGCGCCCGGCTGCGCGGCGATATCGGCAAAATTACGGTGGGAGCGCGGACCAGCGTCCAGGACAACGTGGTAGTGCACGTTTTTGCCGGCGGAAAAACCACTATCGGGGAAGAAGTTACCGTGGCCCACGGGGCCGTGCTGCACAACTGTACCGTGGAAAAAGGGGCGGTCATCGGCATGAACGCAGTGATTTTGGACAACGCGATCATCGGTGAACAGGCCATCATTGCGGCCGGCAGCGTGGTGGCCGAGGGAACGCAAATCCCGCCCCGCTCCCTGGCGGCCGGCGCGCCCGCGCAGGTGAAAAAGGAGCTTTCGGGAAAATCGCTGCTCTGGGTGGAACTGAGTGCGCAGGCTTACGTTGAGCTGGCTAAAAATTACTTGCGGCAAGGGATTGGAAGAACGGACGGCGGAGAAGAAGGTTAGCGCGCCTGGGTGTTTATTTTTTAAGGAATACTTCCGGCCCTTTTTTAACCAGGGCTTCTTTTTTTTGGAGGAGCCGGAGGCGGCGGTGGGCCAGCTGGATGTCTTCCCGGATCTGCTGCAAGGTAGCCGGATTAATGCCGGTGGCGCGGGCTATTTCCAGGTCATCTAAACCCTTTTTCCAGGCGCGGATCAACCTGGTGACGTTGGTCCGGTACTTCCGGCAGAGGTCTTTTTCGTTGATGACGTCCTTGGGCATCCTGATCGGCTCCTTCCCTTTCATTTTCTTGCCGGTTTCTTGAGCAGCGTTTTTTGTTATTCTGGCCGGGAAAGTCGAGGGATATGATATTAAACTAATGGTAATTCGGTTCTAATTATGTTAGAATAAATGCATACCGAATTTCTGGCCTGCGAATTCGTTTTATTTTTGGTTGCGTACTGATAAAGGGGGGCGTGGACTACTTGTTTCGGGAGCAATCTGAAACGCCGCTTTATACGGCCCTCCGGCGGCATATTGGGCAAGGCTGCGCCCACCTGCACGTGCCCGCCCACAGACAGGGGGAAGCGCTGCCGTCTTTATTGAAACAGCAGAATTTTTTTCAAATGGATCTGACGGAGCTGCCCGGCCTGGACAACCTGCACAGCCCCGGCGGCCCGATTGCCCGCGCCCAGGAACTGGCGGCGCAACTCTACGGGGCGGAGGCCGCTTTCTTTCTGGTGAACGGTGCCACCGCCGGGCTGCAGGCCCTGCTGCTGGCTGCCTGCCGTCCAGGGGAAAAGATTGTGGTGGCCCGCGACAGCCACCGGTCCGTTCTCGCCGGGCTCGTTTTCAGCGGCGCCGACCCGGTTTTTGTAGAGCCGGCGGTCCTGGACGAATTCGGGATTCCTGCGGGGATCGATCCGGCCCGGCTGGCCCGGGTTTTGGAGGAACGACCGGGTGCCCGCGGCGTTTTCGCCGTTTACCCGAATTACTACGGAGTCGCCGCCGGCTTGCGGGATCTCGTCGGAGTTGCCCACGCAAAAGAGAAACCTTTTTTAGTCGACGAGGCCCACGGCGCCCATTTCCCCTTTCATCCCGCCCTTCCTGCGGAAGCCCTGGCCTGCGGGGCGGACGCCGCGGTGATTAGCGTACATAAAACGGGGGGCGCGCTTACCCAGTCATCTTTTCTGCTCTTGAATAGCGACCGCCTGTCCAAAGAGCGGGTGGCGGCGGCCCTCTCCTTGCTGCAAACGAGCAGCCCTTCTTACTTGCTCATGGTTTCGCTGGATCTTGCCCGCCACCAGCTGGCCACCAGGGGGTACGAGTTGCTCCAGCGGAGCATTGCGCTGGCTTCTTTTGTGCGGGCGGAATTGGGCAAGGTACCCGGCTTGCGGTTATTGACGGAAGATTGTCTGCCCGATCATTTAAAAGGGCGCTGCGAAGGACAGGTGCTTGACTCCACGCGGATTACCGTAAACGTTCTCGGTTTGGGATTAAGCGGGCACCAGGCGGCTCGTTTGCTATCCGAAAAATATAAGGTAAACTGCGAACTGGCAGACTACCACAACATTGTCGTCGTCATCGGCATCGGGGTAAATCACGAGGATTGCCGCCGGCTCGTCCATGGTTTAAGGGAAATCGCCCGGTGGGAAGCACGGCCGGCCGGCCGGCTCCCGGTGATTTCCGATTTGCCCGTGCTTCCCCGGAAGCGGATGACCCCGCGGGAGGCCTGGCTTAAGCCGGCTAGAACGGTTTCCTTAAAAGCCTGCGCGGGACTTATTTGCGCCGAATGGGTGGCTGCTTACCCGCCCGGGGTGCCGGTTATTTACCCGGGGGAGGAAATTACGCCGGAGATAATTGAATACCTGCAATCTTTGAAAAGGAATAACGTTCCGGTAGTTGGTCCCGCCGATCAGTCTTTGGCAAACATCCTTGTTATTGATGAGTAAGCAAAATCAAAAAGCAAAAATTACCGGATAGAAGATGCTGAATCAATTTTGATTACCTAATAATTATATTCTGTGTCCTCTGCGGTTAAATTTAATTATTTCTTGGAGCGTTTTTAAGCTCTGCGCCCTTTGCGCCCTGGCGGTTTTTTAATCAATCTCTTTCCGGAGGAGGAGTACGTGCGAGGTATATTTATTGTTTTCGAAGGGATCGACGGAGCGGGTAAAAGCACGCAGGTCAAAATGCTGGCGGATACGCTAAGGCGCCGGGGCTGTGGCGTGGAAGTTTGCCGGGACCCCGGGGGGACAAAATTAGGTGAGCAGATCAGAAAAATGCTTTTGAATTCTGTTGACGGCATCGCCCCGCCGGCGGAAGCCTTGTTGTACGCGGCCTCCCGCGCCCAACTGGCGGCCGAAGTCATCCGGCCCGCCTTGCGCCGGGGGAAGGTCGTGATCGGCGACCGGTTTTCCGATTCCACGCTGGCTTACCAGGGCTTCGGCCGGGGGCTGCCCGTGGATTTGCTGCGCCAGGTGAATAAACTGGCCGACGGGGAGCTTGCCGCGGATTTAACCATTCTCCTCGACCTCCCCCCGGAGATGATCCGGGGACGCCTGGCCGGGCGGCGTGATCGCCTGGAAAAGGAAGCCGTTTCTTTTTTCCAGAGAGTGCGGCAGGGGTATTTGACTCTGGCCGGTGAACAGCCCGAAGGTTACCTTGTGTTGGATAGTTGTCTCCCCGCGGAAGAGATTCATCGGCAAGTACTCGGGAAAGTAGAGGATTTGCTGTTATGTTTACAAGGTGGCCATGGAGGAAAATGTTTAGCAAAATCATCGGTCATCAAAATATAGTAAACCTCTTGCGTAAAACGGTCGTTAGCGGGCGGGTGGCCCACGCTTATCTTTTTTTGGGGCCGCCGGGCGTCGGGAAAAGTACCGTTGCCCGGGCTTTTGCCCGCGCCCTGTTGTGCCTGCAGCCCCGCCAGGGGGACGCCTGCGGTGAATGCCGCGCCTGCCGGCAGGCGGCGGAAGGAAACCACCCCGACCTCCTTGTCGTTGGGCCGACTCCCGGCACCATTAAAATCGACCAGGTGCGGGAGGTCCAGCGGAGGGTTGCGCTTACCCCTTATCAGGGTTTTCGCCAGATCTGCCTCATTGAGCAGGCGGAAACCATGACCGGCGAGGCGGCCAATTGCTTTTTGAAAACTTTGGAAGAACCGCCGGCGGAGACCGTTTTTATTTTGCTTTCCGAACAGCCTTACGCCCTGCTGCCGACGGTGATTTCCCGGTGCCAGCAGGTGGTTTTTCATGCTCTTTCGTCTTCCGAGGTGGCGGCAGGCCTGGTTGCGCTGGCCGGTTTGGACAGGTCGGCCGCGGAATTGCCGGCGGCTCTTTCCGGCGGCAGTCTGGGGCAGGCGCTCAAGCTGGCCGCTAAAGGCAATCTGGCCGAGCAAAGGGAAAAAGTTTTCACGGCGGCCGCCGCGCTCGCTCAAACATCCCCCGCCGGGGCCTGCCGGCTGGCGCAGGCCTTCACCGGCGAGCGGGAAGATATGCAGGTGCTTTTTGATACCCTTTTACTGTGGTACCGCGACCTGCTGGTGTGGTTTGCGGCGGGCGACGAAAAAATGATTATAAACCGGGATTTTTTGCCTCTTCTTCAGCAGCAGGCGAAAAGCTGTACTGCCTCCCGGATTATTGATATAATATACGGGATCGAACAAGCCAAACACCACCTGCGGGCCAATGCCAACCCCAGGCTGGCTGCCGAGGTTTTGTTCATGCAACTGGGAAGGGGGGGATGAAGATGCCCTACCGGGTTGTTGGAGTAAGGTTTAAAAAGGCGGGAAAAGTTTATTATTTTGACCCGGCTGCAGACGAACTGGCCCCGGGCGACGATGTCATCGTCGAAACCGTCCGCGGCCAGGAGTACGGGCAGGTCGTGATCGGTCCCATCGAGATTGTTGACGAAAATGTGGTGACGCCTTTAAAAAGGGTGATCCGCAGGGCCACCGAAGAAGACAGGCGGCGCCTCGAGCTGGTGCGGGACAAGGAAAAACACGCCTATACCATTTGCGAGCAGAAAATAGCGGCGCATGGTTTACCCATGAAGCTGATCGATGTGGAAAAAACTTTTGACGAAAGCAAGCTGATCTTTTATTTTACCGCGGAAGGAAGAATTGATTTCCGGGAACTGGTGAAGGATCTGGCGGCGGTGTTCCGGACCAGAATTGAACTGCGCCAGATCGGCGTGCGGGACGAGGCGAAAATGATGGGGGGCCTGGGGTGCTGCGGCCGCGAGCTCTGCTGCGCCACCTGGCTTGCGGACTTCGCCTCGGTCTCGATTCGCATGGCCAAGGAGCAGAACCTGCCCCTTAATCCTACGAAAATCTCCGGCATTTGCGGGCGCCTGATGTGTTGTTTGAAGTATGAAAATGAGCTTTACGAAGAAGCCAAGGAAGGCTACCCTGCCCTGAACAGCCGGGTGGTGACGCCCGACGGAGAAGGGAAAGTCACCGGCGTAAATATATTTAAAAAAACGCTGACGATTGAGCTAAAAGAAAGTAAAATGGTGAAAGAGTACTCTTTGCAGCAAATCAAGACACAAGATCCGGGATGTGATTCCTATGCAGGCTTTGACGGCGCTGCTCAAGCAGATGGAAACCAGGCTGCGGGAAGTGGAAAGCGACCTGCAGAAGATAAAAAAGCAAACTGCCCTTCTGCTCGAAGAAAACAATGCCCTGCGGTCGGCGCTGGCGCATGTTTGCGGGCAGGAAGAGGAAACTGAAGACAAAAACAAAGTTGCGGACCGTTCCGGGGGAGCTTTTGAAAACTTGCAACGTCTGTACGAGCAGGGTTTTCACATTTGCAACGTTCACTTCGGGCACCTGCGGAAGGAAGAATGTTTATTCTGTATTTCCTTGCTGGAACGGGGCAGGGCGGCACACGCCGACGAGAAATAATTTATGCTTCGTAAAGAGGTTGGCTGGGATGGACGGACACCAACAAGGAACCCTTTATTTGTGCGCAACACCTATTGGCAACCTGGAGGACGTCACCTTAAGGGTTCTGCGTGTGCTCAAGGAGGTAGACCTGATCGCCGCCGAGGATACCAGGCGAACCCGCAAGCTCCTTGCGCACTACGGCATCCATGCCCGGCTTACCAGCTATCATGAGCATAACCGGCGCCAGAAAGGCGAGCAGATTATAGATTTACTGCGGGCAGGAAAGCAGGTTGCCCTGGTGACCGACGCCGGCCTGCCGGGCATTTCCGACCCGGGTGAGGAAATGGTCGCCCTTGCCTTAAGGAACGGGATCAGGGTTGTTCCCGTGCCCGGGCCGAATGCCGCTATCACGGCCCTGGCGGCTTCCGGGCTGCCTTCCGCCCGTTTTTCCTTCGAAGGTTTTTTGCCGGCCCATTCCGGAGCCAGAAGGGAACGGTTGAAGATTTTGAAGGAAGAAAGGCGAACCCTGATTTTTTACGAAGCGCCGCACCGCTTGCGCAAAACCCTTGCCGATTTATTGGCCCTGTTTGGAGACCGGCAGGTGGCCGTGGCGCGGGAATTGACCAAGGTGCACGAGGAAATCTGGCGGGGAAGGCTGAGCGCCGCGCTCTTGTGTTTTCAAGAGCCGCGCGGGGAATTTACCCTGGTGGTGGCGGGTGCGGAAGAGGCGGGGCCGGCCCGGCAGGAACCGGTTTCCCGGGCGGTGATTGCCGAAAAGGTCGCTGCCCTGGAGGCCGCGGGCAGGGATCGCCGCCAGGCCATCAAGGAGGCGGCCGGGTTGTTGGGGATGACCAGGCGGGAGGTCTACGCCGCCTTACTTCAGGGGAAGAATGAGGGGGGCAGTTAGTTGCCCCCCTGATTTTTACATCGCTTTGGCGTTTTCAAACATGCTCAGGGCGCACTGCCGGCAAACCAGCTTTCCGCGGTAATGCTGTGTGTCGGCGGCGTTTCCGCAGAAAATGCAGGCGGGCTCGTACTTTTTCAGAATAATTTTTTCGTTGTCGACGTAAATTTCCAGGGCGTCCTTTTCGTCTATGCCCAACGTGCGCCTCAATTCAATTGGAATTACCACCCTGCCGAGCTCGTCCACTTTTCTGACAATACCTGTGGATTTCATTTGCTATCCCTCCCCTTATTAAAACATAATTCGACAAATTAAAACAATATTATCCAAGTAAATGGTACCAAGCATACCATTAAAAGTCAATACTTTTTTTGAAAAGCTTTGGATTTTTTTGTATGGAAATGTTCTTTTCTCAGATATTCCGCTCCGGTTTTTTTCCGTTTTTGCCAAAAAACTTGACAAGCGGGTTCCTGATTTTCTAAAATAGCCTTGCGGGCTCCTCCTTTCCTGCCTGCCCTGCAGGAGGATGGAGGATTTCTTATAAGCAAGCCATGGAGAAAGAAGGAGTTTAATTTGCCGGAAAGAAAAACCTTTTACCTTACCACCCCCATTTATTACCCCAGCGACAACCTGCACATCGGCCACGCCTATACGACTGTCGCCGCCGACGCCCTGGCCCGCTTCAAGCGCCTGACTGGCTACGAGGTCTGGTTTTTGACCGGTTCCGACGAACACGGTCAAAAGATTGAGCGTACAGCGCGCGCGAATGGTCAAACTCCCCTGGAGTACGTCGATAAAATTGTGGCCGGATTTAAATACCTGTGGGAAAAATTATTGATCAGCTATAACGATTTTATCCGGACCACGGAAGAAAGGCATAAAAGGGTGGTGCAGGCGATCTTTAGCAGGCTTTACGAGCAGGGCGATATTTACAAAGCAGTCTATGAAGGCTGGTACTGCACCCCTTGCGAGACCATGTGGACCCAAGGGCGCCTGGAGGGGGGAAAATGCCCGGACTGCGGGCGGGCAGTGGAAAAAGTGGCGGAGGAAAGCTACTTCTTCCGGATGTCCAAATACGCCGATCGCCTGTTGCAATACATCGACGAACACCCCGACTTTATTTTACCCGTTTCCAGGCGCAACGAAATGGTCAGCTTTATCAAGAGCGGCCTGGAGGACCTGTGCGTTTCCCGCACCACCTTCGACTGGGGGATCCCGGTGCCCTTCGACCCGGGTCACGTCATTTACGTATGGGTGGACGCGCTTACCAATTACATTTCGGCGCTGGGTTACGGCAGCGCGGATGACGCTTTGTTTAAGAAATTCTGGCCCGCCGACGTGCACATCGTGGGCAAGGACATTGTCCGTTTCCACAGCGTCATCTGGCCGATTATCCTGATGGCCGCCGGCATAGCGCTCCCCCGGCAGGTGATGGGCCACGGCTGGCTGCTGCTGGAGAGCGGCAAGATGAGCAAATCCCGCGGCAACGTTGTTGACCCGCTGGTGCTGATTGATAAGTACGGCGTGGACGCCGTCCGGTACTACCTTCTGCGGGAAATGCCCCTCGGGGTCGACGTTTACTATAGCGAGGAGGCGCTGGTAGAAAGGATCAACCAGGACCTGGCCAATGATTTGGGCAACCTGGTCAGCCGGACGCTGGGGATGGTTGAAAAATATTTCCAGGGAAAGATTCTCCCGCCCGGTGAATCCGCGGAGCCGGATCCGGAACTGGTTGAACTGGCGGAAGAGACCCCGGGGGTAGTGGAAGACTTAATGGATAAACGGGAGATTGCCGGCGCCCTGGCGGCCATCTGGCGGCTGGTGGGGCGGGCCAATAAATACGTGGACGAGACGGCCCCCTGGGCCTTAAATAAGGACCCCGAGAAACGGGGCAGATTGCAGACTGTCCTATACAACCTGGCGGAATGCGTGCGCTTCATCGGAGTATTGATTACTCCCTTTATGCCCGTTACCCCGCCCCGCCTCTGGCCCCAGCTGGGCATCGCCGACCGCCCGGGTTTACAGACCTGGGAGTCGTTAAAGTGGGGGCGGCTGCCGCATAACCTGACCACGCGCCGCTCAGAAGCCCTCTTCCCCCGGATCGACCCGGAGAAGGCGCTTAAATAAGTTAAGTGCCTGGCACTTAACTTATTTTAAAGGAGTTGGATAGTTTTGAATGATGCGGTGAAGCCGGCCGGGGGTATGGGCGGTCTGGTGTTCGTTGATACCCACGCCCACCTGGTCGACGAAGCGTACGACGGGGACAGAAAGGAAGTAATTCACCGCGCCGGGGCCGCCGGTGTGACGCGGATCGTGAACGTGGGTTACGATCTGGATTCGTCCCGCAGTTCGGTGGCCCTGGCCGGCGAGTACGATTTTGTCTACGCTGCGGTCGGCGTGCACCCGCACGATGCCGCCCGGGCGCCCGCTGACTACCTGGAAAAGTTAAGCGAGCTTGCCCGCGGGCAAAAAGTGGTGGCCATCGGGGAGACGGGCCTGGACTATTACCGGAACCTAAGCCCCCGTCTTGACCAGCAGCGGGTTTTTCGGGAACAGCTGGCCCTGGCCCGGGATCTGGAATTGCCCGTGATTATCCACGATCGCGACGCGCACGGGGATTTGCTGGCGATCTTAAGACGGGACGGTTTGGGCCGTGCCGGCGGCGTGCTGCATTGTTTTTCCGGTAGTTGGGAAATGGCCCGGGAATGCGTGCGCATGGGTTTTTATATCTCCATTGCCGGGGTGGTAACCTACCCCAAATCCACGCGCTTGAAAAGCATCGCCGTTAATCTACCGGCCGAACGTTTGCTGGTGGAAACCGACTGCCCCTACCTCACCCCCGAACCCCGGCGCGGCCGGCGCAATGAGCCGGCGTACGTCCGCTACGTAATCGAACACATCGCCGGGCTTCGCGGGGTGCCGGCCGCGGAACTGGCTTTAATCACCACCGAAAACGCCCGCCGTCTCTTTGGACTCCCCGGGTGAGCAAAGGCAACGCACCCTTTCCGGGAGCCAGGGCAAGCTTTAAGCGTGACCGGTGCGGCCGGCGGTTATTTCCTGCAAATCACGCAGTACTTGCGCGGGCGATTTGCCCTGCGCATTGATTACCGGAGCGTAAGTGGTAATGGTCGGGTTGGTGGCCAGGGCGTAAGTATGTTCATCTTCGCCCGCAGGATTTTCCCCGGTGATAATCATTGCGGCAGCGCCGAGGGAGTTCGCGGGACTGACCACTGCGTAGCCGTGCCGGCTTAAATAGCTTTTTATTTCTTCCAGGTTGTCCTGGACGGCGACCTTCATGGATATTCCCCTTTCCTGTGTTTTTTCTGAACCCCGGGCCTAACAGTTGGCTTTTATATTATGCAAGGGGATTGGCTTTTTTATTCTGCACCATTTCACACAGGTTAAAGGGTACAATATACCAGCCGCCAACTTCAGTTTTAACTGAGTCTGGCAACAACTTTACTTTGTGATTCGACATTTATTTTTCCTTTCTCTAGCAGGAAAACCAATCCCGATCCGAGAATAATATATATAACTGCTATTGAAACCGGACAGATTTGGTTGCCGCTATGCTCTTGCCAGATTGAGCGCCGAAGACACGATTCTAACCTTGGCTGGAGGCACTTCGGCCACTGGTAATCCAGGGGTGTTATTATGGAGTGGTGTACTTTGGGCCGGCCGGGAAGTCAACGGCCGGGTAACAGCCGTCCGCAACGAACCCTTTTTTCTTCAACGATTTTCCGGTTTTGTTTACTGGTTGGATTGCTCGTTATAGTTCTAGGTATCCTCGGTTACGCCTGGGCAAAAAAGAAAATCGTTTTGGTGGTTGACGGCCAGGAAAGGCAAATTCAAACGTACAGCCGGACAGTAGCCGATTTGTTAAAAACTCAGGGTGTAACCTTTTCTCCCGCCGATCAGGTTGAACCGGCTCTAACTACTCCCTTAAAAGATAACCTGCGGGTTGTGGTTAATCACGCCGCCCGGGTTGTTTTGACCGTGGACGGGCAGACTAAAGATATTCAAACCTGTGCAGGTACTGTGGGCGATGTATTACAGGAGCAGGGTATTTTTCTAGATCCGCGGGATATTGTTGAGCCGGATCCGGATAGCCGGATCGAGGACGGAATAAAGATCAAGGTAGTGCGCGTGCGCTCCGAGGAGGAGACCAGGGAGGTTCCGATTCCCCGGCCCACCCGCCGGGAAATGGACCCCCATTTGGAACGGGGTTTCAGCAGGGTTGTGCAGGCCGGGAAAGACGGGCTGGAAAAACAGCGCTGGTTGATCGTTTATCACGACGGGCAGGAAGCGGAGCGCCGCCTGATCGAGCGCAATGTGCTGAAAGAACCTGTGGAACGCGTGATCCGGGTAGGTTCCTTGCAGCAGGTGTCCCGGGGCGGCCGGGATATTCGCTTCAGCCGGGCGCTGGATGTGGTTGCTACGGCTTACACTTATACGGGGCATAACACAGCCTCCGGAGTTGCGCCGCAATTTGGAGTGGTGGCAGTGGATCCGCAGGTAATTCCGCTGGGCAGCCGCCTGTACGTGGAAGGTTACGGTTTCGCCCGGGCCCTGGATACGGGTGGCGCGATTAAGGGCAACCGCATAGATGTTTTTTTAGAAACAAAAGAACAGACCAGGCGCTGGGGAGTGCGCCGGGTAAGGGTGTACATCCTGGAATGAAAGTCATTGTTTTCGGCTTTCCTGCTTCCCGGCGTCCTTCAACTCTCCCAAATTGTTGATCGCCCCCTCTTTAAAAACCTTCTCGCCCTAAGACCTTCCTCCCCTCTCATCCTTCCTTTTCAACCCGATCATTCACGCATGTTTTTGCGGCAGAACTTGCCTTGGGGAAAAAAAATTATTATTATATTTTAGGGGCATAAGTGAACAAAAAGGCTTTTTAAGTTTGGGGGTAGCCAAAATATTTACCCAATACGGTTTTCGTTGCCGGAAAAAATGGGGGCAGAACTTCCTGGTGGACGACAATATCGTTCGCAAAATTATTGCTGCCGCCGGGCTGTCCCCCGCCGATGTAGTTGTGGAAATCGGCGCCGGCGCCGGTGCCTTGACCCGCGTGCTGGCTCAAAAGGCCGGGCTGGTCATTGCGATCGAAATAGATGAGCGGTTGCTGCCGATGCTCAACGAAACCTTAAAGAATTATGACAACGTGGAAGTTGTCTTGAGCGACGCCCTGCGGCTCGATTTTGATCTGCTGGTAAAAGAAAAGGCAACTGCCCGAAAAAGCGGGCAGCGGCTCTTTCCATATAAAGTGGTTTCCAACATCCCCTATGCGATCACGACGCCGTTGCTTTTGCACCTGCTGGAGGGAAAATTTGACTTTTGTTTTTTGTTAATCATGATCCAGCACGAAGTTGCCCGCCGTCTGGTCGCGGGGCCAGGGGACGCGGATTACGGGGCCTTGAGTATAGTCGGGCAGTATTATACGGAGCCGAAAATTCTTTTTCGGGTGCCGCGGACGGTGTTTTATCCCCGGCCGGAGGTAGATTCGGCGGTTGTCTACCTGCAACGGAGAAAAAAGCCTGCTGTCGAGGTCCCTGACGAGGACCTTTTTTTTAATCTCGTGCGCAGCGCTTTTGGACAGCGCCGGAAAACTATTTTAAACGCCCTTGCCGGCAGCCGGAGGGCGCCCGGCCTTACCCGGGAAGCCTGGCGGGAAGTCCTGCGCGCGGCCGGGATCGACCCCGGGCGCCGGGGCGAATCTTTAGGCATCGAAGAATTTGCTGCCCTCGCCGGGCAGGTTGCTAATCAGTTTGGAAAGAAGTGATTCCTTTATGTACTTTATCAGTCCTACCAGGGGTAGGCTTACTTTCGAGGAAATGATGGCCGATATCGTCGGTTATATCACCGGTCTGCCTTCATCGCAGTATAAGATCATCATTGGTTCGGATTCCCAGGTAAAACACGAATCCTGTTTTATCACCGCCATTATTGTCCACCGGTTGGGCAAAGGAGCCCGTTATTACTACCGGAAAAAACTGCACAGAAAAATCAAAAGCCTGCACCAGAAAATATTTTACGAAACCAGTCTAAGCCTGGAACTGGGCGGTCTGGTGGCCAAGTACCTGGCCGAATGCGGTCTGGATGATTTGGAAGTGGAAATTCACATTGACGTCGGCCGGCAGGGGGAAACGCGCGATTTGATTAAAGAAGTGGTTGGTATGGTTACCGGCAGCGGTTTTCAGGCAAAAATTAAGCCGGAGGCCTTCGGAGCATCCAGCGTTGCCGATAAACATACCAAATAAGGCACGAAGGCAAAGAGTCTGGTTAAAGGACATTACTTAGAAATTGTTCCAGGATATCGAACCTTCTCTCCGGGTGGTAGCCGAGGTAGGCGACCCCTTTACGGGAGCGGTTGCGCTGCTGATCCCGGTAGGCCTGCATGGCTTCCAGGCAGTCGCCGATGATGGTTTCCGCAATCCGGTGGCAGTGCACGGGATCTTTTTGCAAGGAGCCCAGCCGGCTGTGGGGGACGCGCGCGCCGATTTTTACCCGCAGTCTTTTTTTGGCCGCCAGGGCCAGCGCCACCGGCGGAATGGCCAGTTCCCGCACAGGGATCTGCTCTAAAAAGGTGCGGGAAACGGCGTGCGGCCCGTGCGCCGGGGAAGCGCTGCCGATTTCTTTTTCCAGCCCGATGGTCCGGTTGAGGAGAATCCGTACTTTAATCAGGTAGCTGGCCAGAGAAGACAATTCGGCAGGCGCTTCCGGCGGGTAGCAATCCGTTAAGGCTAAATGGGCGTTTCTTTTCAGAACGTTCATCACCAACTCCCCTAAGGGGCCGGCAAGATCTCCGGCCATGTCTCCATCCACAAAGAGGACAACTTGCGCCCCCCTTTTATACGCCCAGGCTGCTCCCACGGCCCTGGGCACGTCAATTCCCAGAGCCTCTTCGAAAACAAGGGGTTGCACTTGACTTTGCCCCAAATTTTGAATTGCCGCCTGGGAGTCGTCACGGCAACCGTTAAGTACGGGGATAACCAGGTCGGTGCCGGCAGCGAGCAGTGTTTTGATGACCTTTCCGATGGTTGCTGCTTCGTTTTTTACCGGAACTACAGCCGCAATCATTACTTACCTCCTTCCGGCGTACAAACTTGTTTTTGGCTTTGCGGAATGTTCAAGCTTTCCACTGGTTTTGCGCCCACTACAGTGGTCCCACTTAAAAAATTACATTTTAAAAATATTCACCAGGTTGTATGGTTGTAACATACAATATAGGGAATAAGTGGGGGTGAAAACTGTGGATAAGATTAAAGCAGGTGACGTTGTTGCCCGCCTGTCGTACGGAGGAGATATATTTTTTAAGGTGATGGAGATCTTTCCGGGTCAAGACGGAAAGGCGTACGCCCGGCTGAAAGGGCTTGATCTAAGACTTCTCGCCACCTCCCCCCTGGATGACCTGGAAAAGGTGGAACCTGCCCGGGTGGCCGCTTTCTGGCATTCCTTTATGACCAGGAACCACGAACATATGCGGCGGATTTTTCAACGGCGCCAGCAGGAGCACATCCAGAGGCTGGGCCGGGCAACGGGGTACTCGGAAAATAAAATAGAAAGTTTCGACGTGCCCGGATCGGTCCTGCACATTGACGGTGACGGTGATTACCTTGATTTATGCCTGACCACCTACCGGCAGCTGGGTATCCCCGCCCATGGCTACTGCATTCCGGAAGAGGAACAGGTACAAACGTTGGGCACCTTGTTGCGGCAGCACCATCCGGACATCCTGGTCCTTACCGGCCACGACGGCGTTGTTAAAGGGGCGCGGGATTTTTCCGACATAAATAATTACCACACCTCGAAACATTTCCTTGAGGCCGTGAAAATCGCCCGCGAGTACGAAAAAAGTAAAGACGACCTGATTATTTTCGCGGGTGCCTGCCAATCCCATTACGAAGCCCTCTTAGAAGCCGGGGCCAACTTCGCCAGCTCCCCGCAGCGCGTTCTGATCCACGCCTTTGACCCCGTTTTTGTGGTGGAAAAAATTGCTTATACATCAATATATGATCCAATTCCTTTAAAAGATATCATAGCCGGAACGATTACCGGTTTTTCCGGAATCGGCGGCCTGGAAACCCGCGGAAAATACCGTCTGGGCGTTCCCAAATCGCCGTATTGAGGCATAAAGGCACAAAGGCACAGAGGAACGTAACTGTTCAACTATTTATGAAGGGATGCCCCGCTCTTGCCCGAACGGCGACCAAATTGTCACCCTTCCCCCGCTTTCTGCATATGATGGCTTGAAAGCACGGGGAGGGTTACTTTATGGATAGGCATTTGCGGGTTTTGAGCAAGTCGAAAGAAAATTTACTGAAATTGCCTAACGTTGTTGGCGTGGGCGTAGGATTAAAAAAAGTGGGGGAGGAGACGACCGATCGCTTATCCCTGGTTGTTTTTGTGGAAAAGAAAGTACCCACTCAGAAACTGCGCAAAGAGCACGTTGTTCCCTTAAAGATAAATGATCTTGAAACGGACGTTATTGAAATCGGCAGAGTGCGTTTTTTAAGCGAACGCACCCGCCGGATGCGGCCGGCCCGGCCCGGGGCGAGTATCGGCCACTATAAAGTTTCGGCCGGAACGTTTGGCGCCGTGGTCAGGGATAAAAGCACAAAGGAAAAATTGATTTTAAGCAACAACCATATTTTAGCGAACGCCACCAACGGGCAGGACGGGCGCTCTAAAGTAGGCGATCCCGTTTTGCAGCCGGGCCCGCATGACGGCGGCGGGCCGCGTGACCGCATCGCCAGCCTGCTCCGGTTTATCCCGGTCAAAAGAACCGTTCGGGACGTAGAATGTCCCGTGGCCATGGCCGCGGCCAGGCTGAGCAACGCCGTTCTGCACGCCATCCGCCCCCATTACGATTTCAAGCTCGTAAAACGAACGCAGGAAGCCAATCTGGTTGATTGCGCGGTGGCCCGGCCCGACTCGCCCAATCTAATCGACGGAGATATTTTGGAGGTCGGGGCGGTAGAAGGGGTGGCCGAGGTCAGACCCGGCGACCAGGTATTAAAAAGCGGCCGGACCAGCGCGGTAACGGAAGGAAAAGTGCTGGCCCTGGGGGTAACCGTGAAGGTAGATATTACCGACGGTGAAGTCGGCTGGTTCTCCAATCAGGTGGTGGGCGACCTGGTTTCGCGCCCGGGAGACAGCGGCTCGTTGATTTTAAATAATAAAAAAGAAGCGGTTGGCCTGTTATTTGCCGGTTCGGATAGATACACCGTATTTAACCGGATTCAAAACGTCATGGAAAAACTGGGTTTAATTTTCTAATTGGCGTTGAATCAGGAAGTGCTCCGAAAGACGAAGGAATTAATTCCTGTTTTCAAGGGAGGGGTCTTTAGTTTGGCTCAAGACAATGCCTCCACAGGTAAAAATACCCTTGTTGTCCTTGGCGAGGTCCCTGCCTTGGGTCCCTGTTTTCAAAGAAAAGAGGAAGCGGTCCGGAAAGTGAATTTGTTGCTGGCCACGATTGCCGGATTAACTAATCAAACCCCTGTTGCTCCCTACCAGATCATCCTCAAGCGGCAGGTCGATGGCTGCTATACCCTGGCGATAAAAAGCGACGCGGTAACGAT
>JBFLZY010000024.1:0-22224 GCA_040755975.1 Bacillota bacterium
TTTCAGGCAACGCAAAGGCTGAAAAAGAGCAAAAAAGCAAAACCAATTTGTAAAAAGGAGGTTCAAACTGGATGCGGAAATCCAGGAAACTGATTGCCATCCTGGCCACCCTGGCCCTGCTGGCGACCCTGCTGGTGCCGATGGCGACGCCGGCGGGTGCGGCAACGACGTATAGTGCTTTAACTGTACCGTCAATACCTCAAACGACCGAAGCAGGTGCTACGGTAGATCTTGGTTCCATCGCTATAAGTGTTGATAGCCTTGTTTACGGTAATCACCAAGCAGTATTTAGTTTGCCTTCCAGTGTTACCTTACCATCCGGATGGGATAGCACACCCTCTTATAGCTATACTCCTCAAGGAGGCGACGTTGCGCCTAATGTAGTACGCCTTGGCGATCATGAATTCCGCTTAGACTTTTATATCGATGCCGGTCATATGTATTCCGATGTAAAAATCATTGTTCCGATCGCAGGGGTAACAACTAAGGCTGCTAGTGGGGATATTACCTGCACGATTACCAACATCGCTGGTCAACTACCCAATGGGAGTGTAGTTGTGGCTACTGCTGGAAGCGGTAATGTTAGTATTGCCATGAAAACTTCTCCAAGTGCTAGTATTTCTTCAACAGGTACGGTAGTTAAGATTAATCTCCAGGAAAACCAACAAGGTGGCTTGGTTGAAGATGTCACTTCATCCCTCCAATTTACTCTTCCCAATGGGTTTTCCTGGTCATTGCCTTCCGGGTCGGGTGTGTTTAATGTTGCAACCGGTACGGTACCTGGAGATGGGATTACCCTTTCTGTTCAATCCGGTGACACACGTAAATTAAATGTCATCCGCACCTCAGTAACTCAACCCAGATTTGCATTGTTGCAGATTGTCGCCACTATTACTGCAGATGAATCCAATGCCCGGTTTGGCGATGTTGTAGCAACTGTCGGAGGTAGTAGTACGGCTAATGTAAGCGAGATTACCGTAGGTAAATATGCTGACTTCGGTGTAAACGTATCTGCGAAAGAGAGCAAAACTGTGCTTGCCGGGCGGACAGGGCAGAAAATTGGCGGTATTTATGTAGAGGAGGATATCCCGGGAAGTCTGATTGCTGGCCGGACTATCACCTTAAAGTTACCGGCCAACGCCAAGTGGGATACTAATCCGGTAGCTGTTATTGACAATAATGGCGATATTACCCTCGGTTCTCTTACAAGACCTGATGACCGTACGATCAAGTTAGTTATAGACGTGGGAAGTCAAAATAGTGCGTCCAAGATCCTCTTTAAAGACGGCAAAGTGAAGCTAGCTGTTGATACTAGTGGAGATCTTAATGTTGATGTTGGGGGTACTGCTGGTGCTTCCGGTACGGTAAAGGTAGCCGATATCCTGACACCGATTACGGCTACAGCGGAGAGTACTCCAGACGTTGTTATAGGTGAGCAAAGCCAGGTAGCCGGCGACTTTACCATAGTGGAATCCAAAAAGGAAGCTATCGATAAAGACAGCAGTGATAACGCGTTGGAGATTACTTCACCTTCTGGTGTGACTTTTGCATCCGTACCCAAAGTGGAAGTAACTGAAGGCGATTTCTTGATTGGCGCCGTTAAAAAGACGGCTTCCAACAAGATCGTTATTGAAACCAAGAGCACTAGCAGTAAGGCAAGTACGCTGAAAGTTTCTGGGATTAAGCTGACGGTTGACCGTACCGTGCCGGTAGGCCCAGTTAAACTGTCAATCGGAGGCGCTAATGTAAATAAAACAAGTGTAGATTTCGCAAATGCAACAACGGCGGCTTCGGTGGTAGTTGCTAACTGCATAACTCCCGCCCCCGGCGAGCAGAAGGCTACCGTGGTCTTCACCATCAACAATACTGCCTACACCGTAAACGGTGTGGAAAAGACCATGGACGCCGCTCCGTACATCAAGAACGGCCGGACCTTCATCCCCGTTCGGTACGCGGCTGAGGCCTGCGGTGTGACTTCGGACAACATCCTGTACAGCGAGGGCAAGGTTACCCTGATCAAGGGCGACAAGGTTGTCCAGCTGACCATCGGCAGCAACGTCATGCTGATTAACGGCATCGCCATCAACATGGATGTGGCCGCCGAGATCGTCGATCCCGGCCGCACCATGCTGCCGTTCCGCTGGTTAGCCCAGGCCCTGGGAGCCAAGGTGAACTGGGATGAAGCCACCCAGACCGTCACCATGGAGCTCTAAGCTAAAAGAAGACAAAGCGCATAAAATTCCGGGTCCCTCCCAAGGGGCCCGGAATTTTTTATATGCGCAGACGATTCCGATACCGGGAAAATCCTTGAAAACGTCCGGCTGCGGGAATAAAATTTTTGTGACTGCTTGATCTGATCTCTTCGAAAAGTTATAATGTACTTGCAAAATGAATAGATGAGGTGACCACAATGCAGGTACAAAATATAAACATAGCCGAAGCCAAAAAAAACTTAACCAAACTGGTTGCCGGAGTGTTGCGGGAGGAACGGGGATTTGTGATCACCAAACGGGGTAAGCCGGCAGCCTTGATCATGCCCTATCACTATTACGAAGAGATTTGCCGGCTCGGCGCACTGCGCAAAATTCTGGCCGTTCGGCAACAGTTTGCCGGGGGAATTACCGCCGAAGAAGCCTATCGGCAGTCCAGGGAGGAATTGGAAAACAGTGCGGCAAATGGTAATTGACGCCAGCGTAGCGGTAAAATGGTTTCTCCCGGCGGAAGAGGGCGAAAAACAGGCTTTAGCTATTTTAGAGGAATATGCCGGCGGAAGCCTGACCATAATTACTCCTTCCCTCTTTTCTTACGAGGTTGCCAATGCTTTGCTGGCGGCCGCCCGGCGCAACCGGATTACAGGGGAAACATACCGCCGGGCCGTGGGATCATTGTTTGAGCTCGCCCTGAATACGCAACCCCTTGAACTATATTGGGAACAGGCATTGAAGATGGCGGCGGACTATCACCGCAGCATCTACGACGCTGCCTACCTGGCCCTCGCCGCCTCTAAAGACACAAAGTTAGTCACGGGCGACCGCCGCCTGTTCAACGCAGTCGGCCCACATCTCCCCTGGGTCGTCTGGATCGAGGAATGGGAAAGGGAATGTTAACACCGGCGGAAGAGGCGCAAAGAAATAATAATCCTTAACAAAAATCGCCGGGCGAACAACCCGGTCCAGCGCTAAAAAACCGTTGACGACGGCGTAAAAAGGTATCCTCACCGGGATTTCCCCGCTTGCGATCTTGTCCAGAACCGGGCGGATTTCCTGCACGTACCGCCGGGACAGCTCCCTCTCGATGACGGGGCAACGTTCACAAAGCTCCGCAATAGCCGAGCTATCCTTTTCTCCGGCGTTTATTTGCCATTTCTTCGTCGAAATCTTTGACTTCTTCCAGAGTGACCACCAGGACCAGCCCGCCGCCCGGGTTGCCGAAATTTTCCTTCGGCCGAAGGGGCTTTTCTCTCAAAGATCGGGATGTATATAAATTAGCGGTTGTTGAAAAAGCTATTCTCATCACGAGAGATCACCATACTAACTCCATCGGCGGCTTTTTTGAGACTTACCTGAAGTTGAACCGGCAGGAAGAAGAAGAGTTTTACCGGGAACTGGGTAAAATGGATCAAAAGGAGGTCGAGGGAATTATGCAAATTACCACCAGCTGGCACGAAAAGGGGCGAGCAGAGGGAATTGCCCAGGGAATTGCCCAGGGAATCACTGCCGGGCAGGTGAACCTGCTCCTCAAGATGATTAAAAAACGTTTCGGGGAATTACCTGCAGAAGTGGAGGCGAAAATCAGGGTGTTAAACAGTGAAGAAATCGAAAAAATCGGCGAGGCCCTGTTTGATCTCGCCGGTATTGACGATTTAAAGAAGTTGCTGCCGGCCCGAAATTAAAAAGGGCGCCGGCATGAACCGGGACGACATCGCCCAGACCATCGCCATGGAGCTCTAAAAACCAGTGAACACCAAAAAATTCCGGGTCTCTCCAAAGGAGCCCGGAATTTTTTCGCGCGTGCGCGGGCAAAAATTTGCGTTAAGATTGCAATTAAGCCATGAAATGTAGTATCATAACTCTATAAGTATGATCAAGGGAGTTGGGATCATGTATGTTTCTAAAGTTTCACCCAGGGGTCAAATTGTAATCCCAAAGTATTTTAGGGACAAGTTGGCCATCAAGTCTTCTTCGAAGGTAGTTTTTTCTGAAGACGAAGGCCGTTTGGTGATAACGGTCCTTCCTGCCGATCCCGTTGCCGGAGCCAGGGGAATCTTGAAAAAGTCCGTGCCCCTTCCTGAGCTAATAAGGAAAAATAGAGAAGAAGAAATTGCTTATGAGAAAAAACACTATAGAAAATAATTCTGGTGAGGCACAAAAAGAGCAATATGTTCTGGATACATATGCAGTTTTATGCTATTTACGCGATGAAGAGGGAGCGGATCTCGTAGCCGCCTTGTTGAAAGCCGGTAAACAAGGAAGAATACTGCTGAACATGTCCTGGATTAACGTCGGTGAGGTTTATTACATTGTCCAAAGAGAAGAGGGACGGGAAAAATCCAGGGCAATATTAGAATTGCTTAGAAGCTGGCCTGTTCATCTGGTGGAATGCACGGAAAAGATGGTTCTGGCTGCCGGCGATATAAAAGCCAAATATCCACTGTCTTATGCCGATGCTTTTGCTGTTGCTTTAGCACGTGATAAACAAGCTTTTCTGTTAACCGGCGACCCTGAATTTGAGAAAGTTGAAAAAAACGGACTGGTTAACATCAAATGGCTGCCCTGCAAGTAGGGACGGTTCACGCGGGGAATCTCGCCGCCGCGGGCGCGCCAGCCGCCCGTCGGACGGCAAGGTTACCCTGATCAAGGGCGACAAGGTCGTCCAGCTCACCATCGGCAGCAATGTCATGCTGATCAACGGCGTTGCCGTCAACATGGACGTGGCCGCCGAGATCGTGGATCCCGGCCGCACCATGCTGCCGTTCCGCCAGCTATGGAACATCTACGACTTGTCCGGAATTTTTGCTTTAGTTGCAGATAGATCGCTCCGGGTTTTAAGCTTTCCCAGTCGTTTCGTTCAGGTAGTGAACCCAGGCTACCCGTTCTTTGACTGTATTGTATAAACGTTCGTCAGCCGTCCAGAATTCGCACCCGAGTGAGTCAGCAAGCGCCAGGTAGTACAAATCATAGGTAGCTGGGAGCCCGAGGTGCGCTGCCCACTCCAAAGCAGATTGGTGCAGCACTTCCGTGCTTCTCAAAGCAATGCCCAACTCCAGCAACTGCCGGAGCAACGTTACAGCATCAGGAATGGTTAACTCCGCCCGGCGAACACGCTTGTACAGGGCATTTGTGACTTCGATAGGCAAAAGAGGCGGGGCGGCGATGATCGTTTCCCGGTCCGCCCACCGTTCAAGAAGAGCAATGGCTGTTCCCGTTCCTTCTTCATTCACCAGCCATTTTGTGGCCAGGCTGGCATCGACGACCACAACTGAAGCGTTCATAACCGGCTGTTTCTCCCCTCCCGGGCTTCCCGGATAAAGTCGGCGGCATGGCCAGGTAAAACCCGTTCGCCAAATATTTTTCTCCTAATCTCATTCAACCTGCTGACGGCAAGACGGGTTACGGGCCGACCCGGCCGGCATTCGAGAAATTCCTGCAGCGCTTGCGTAACGATTTCCCTTACCGTCGTTCCCTCTTGAACGGCCCGGATCTTGACTGCCTTATAAAGTTTCTCGTCTTTTAAATCCAGGTTAAGCCTTGCAGACATGTAGATTCACCTCAAAGCCACAATAACACAAAAACGTATTTGCGTCAATACATATAATAAAAAGCGTTTAGTTTTTCCTCGATCAGCCCCTCCACTATTTCTACTTTCCAGTCGGATTAGAGCCCGGGTTTGCGAAAGAACCCGGGTTCTTTATCTCTTCCGGGATTCCTTAGAGATGTCCGGGTCGGTGACGGTGTTGATCTCGAGTTTGCCGGGGGAATTACCGCCGAAGAAGCCTATCGGCAGTCCAGGGAGGAATTGGAAAACAGTGCGGCAAATGGTAATTGACGCCAGCGTAGCGGTAAAATGGTTTCTCCCGGCGGAAGAGGGCGAAAAACAGGCTTTAGCTATTTTAGGGGAACATGCGGGCGGAAGCCTGACCATAATTACTCCTTCCCTCTTTTCTTACGAGGTTGCCAATGCTTTGCTGGCGGCCACCCGGCGCGATCGGATTACAGGGGAAACATACCGCCGGGCTGTGGGAGCATTGTTTGAGCTGGCGCTAAATACGCAACCCCTTGAACTATATTGGGAACAGGCCCTGAAGATGGCGGCCGACTACCAGCGCAGCATCTACGACGCTGCTTACCTGGCCCTCGCCGCCTCTAAAAACACAAAGTTAGTCACGGGCGACCGCCGCCTGTTCAACGCAGTCGGCCCGCATCTCCCCTGGGTCGTCTGGATCGAGGAATGGGAAAGGGAATGTTAACGCATCCGGAAGTTTGCGGGCCCGGTTGAGAACGAAGCAGAGCGCAGGCGGCTGCGACGGCTTTGACGGCTTTTTTGCCTGGATTGCTCGTTATCCGGTACGGGATGCTCCCTTCGGGGGTTATTATACCACAGGTGCGGTAGGGAAAAAGAGATGCTGAAGAAAATAAAATGAAATAAAAGTATAATATTGACAATTTAAGGTTATTGTGTAATAATGAATGTGTAAAATTTATTGAGGAGGTCTGGTGCTTATGCGCCGGATGCAAGTCGTAGTTGAAGAATGGCAATACGAGTTTCTTCGAAAGATGGCCGAGAGCCAGGGGAAATCGATTTCTGCTGTGTTGCGCCAGATAATCTCCGGGCGGATGGAAAAAAATTTTGCCCAGGCGAAGGACCCGCTCCTGGAAGCGGCCGGAATTGCCCAGGCTCCGCCGGGGAATGATTTTTCCAGCGAAACGATTGACCGCCGTTTGTATAAGGTGTGAGCGCAATGAGGCAGATTTTCGTGGACACAAGTTTCTGGTACGCTCATGCCTTTGCCGGCGATCTCCACCACAAAGAAGCGGTTGATTTTCTCCGCCGGGTCTCTGCCCCGTTGCTTACGTCTAATTATATTTTCGATGAATTGGTAACTATTCTTCGTTACGATTTCGGGCACCAGGTGGCGGCCGAATACGGAAAACGCCTGAAAGAGAGTAAAATTTGCACGTTGGTACGTTTGCTGCCCGCCGATGAAGAAAAAGCGTGGGAGCTATTCCTTAAATACAGCGACCAGGATTTCAGCTTTACCGATTGCACGAGCTTTGCTTTTATGCAGCGCCTGGAAATCAAAGAGGCCGCTGCTTTTGACGCACATTTTGAGATTGCCGGTTTTGTTCGCCTGCCGTTTATTCCTTTAAAGAAAAGATGAACATTTCTCTTGCCTTCGGCGCAAACAATGCTGATCGCGAAGGGCCTGGCGAGGCGTTCCGCTTCTACGTACATTTCCCGGTAGTTCCCGGTAAAGCCGACGACCAGCAGATCGATGTCGGAACCTTCCGCAAAACCACTCCAGGCCAGCGAGCCCTATAAATAAACTTCCCTTGCCCGGTAATTTGTTTTCAGCATATTTGCCACTTTCCCGGCCTTCGAACGGGCTTTTTTAATCAGTTCACGCTTTTTCCGGGAGGAAAGTTTTAAAAGCTGATCGCGAAATTCCCTGGACAGCTCGGTATCCTGGGCCATCCTAATCTTTCCCCCTCACAAGGTAAAAATCACGGGGAGGAGATCGGCCACCCGCTTCTCCCGGTACTCCCCCCGGCTGTTGCCCATGAAAACCGTCAGCTGCGGGTTGAATTCGGCCAGCACCTGCAGGCAGGCGCCGCAGGGGACGCACTGTTTTTCCGTGCCGGCAACGACCGCCAGAGCCGCAAAGTCCCGTTCTCCCTCGCTGACCGCCTTGAAGAGGGCCACCCGCTCGGCGCAGACGGTCAATCCGTAGGAAGCGTTTTCAACGTTGCACCCTTTGTACACCTGCCCCCGGGTGGTCAACAGGGCGGCTCCCACAGGAAAGCCGGAATACGGCGCGTAGGCCATTTCCCGGGCGGCGCGGGCAAGATTAAGCAACTTTTCCACGGGAAAGTCCATTTTCGGCAGCCTGATCATCGTTTGCAATCACCTGCAATCAACGCTTCCGGCATCCGCAAAGGAGGACACGGCCGGCGAAGCGCGCAAGGAAAAGTGAAATCCGGCAAGAGTACCGGCTTCAAGAAATAACGTCAACGTTTCAAAAGAGCCAGAAGGTGCGGGTAAAAAACCAAAATGCCGACGATTACGGAATTAATGACGGCCAGCAAAACCGCCCCGGCAGCCACGTCCTTGGCGGCTTTGGCCAGGCGGTGGTGGCCGGGGCCGAACAGGTCTACGGCCAGCTCAACGGCCGTATTGAACATTTCGGCCACAAGCACAAGAAAAATCGCGAAAATTAAGAAAACGAGCTCCCCGGCGCTGAGGCGGAAAAGAAAAGCAGCCATCAAAACCATCAGCGCGGCCGCCAGGTGAATCCGCAGGTTGCCCTGGGTGGCCCAGGCGTAGCTGATCCCGGCCAGGGCGAAGCCGAACTTATCCCGGAGGTTGTTGGTTTTGGGGAAGTTTTTAAATCCTTTTTCGCTCATTCTTCATTTGCTTATCCTGAAAATTATTTGGAGACAGTTGCGGAATGATTTGCCGCCATCAATTTATGTATTCGTTCCAGTTCGGTGGCTACTTTAGTCAAGTGGCGGTACATCAATTTGCGCGCGGCGTCCTTGTTGCGCCGGCTGACGGCCTGGTAAATCTGCCTGTGCTCCTCGTACAGGCGCTGCGGGGTTCCCGGTACGGGGGTCATCCAGAGATTGCGCGTAATGCGCAGGGTGTGGTGCATGGTGTCGTGGATGGTGTTCATCACCCGCAAAAGCAGCTGGTTATGCGCCGCTTCAGCAATGGCGTAGTGAAAATCGAAGTCCGCCTTCTCCCCGGACCTGCCGGTTTGGACATCTTCTTCCATCTGGCGGAGGGCCGCCTCCATTTTGGCCAGTTCTTTTTCCGTGGCCCGCTGGGCGGCCAGGCCTGCCGATTCCACTTCCAGACCCAGGCGCACTTCCAGGATGTCGCGCACCCGGTCTTTCTCCAACAAGATTGCAAAAGAAAGGGGCTCGATGACGGTGTCCGTTCCGGCATGCCGGACAAAGGCCCCCTCGCCCGGGCGCACTTCGATCAACCCGGCCATGTCCAGGGCGCACAGCGCCTCCCGGACGGAGGTGCGGCTCACCCGCAGCTGTTCGGCCAGCTCCCGCTCGGAAAGGAGTTTGTCGCCGGGGCTGAGGTTGCCGGAGGCGATTAAATTCTTAATCTGCTCGGCGATAATTTCGTAAATGCGCCGGTTCCTGATCGGCTGCAGATCCATGCTGATCTCCTTTTTTGTCGTCTCGACCCGCACTTACAATCCCTTCTAAAGCCAATCAATAAAAAAACACCAGACAATAAATAGTTCGCCGCCCGGGCGGCAAAACCTTTTTTATTTCACCATTTATTTTATCATGACGGTTTGCTTTTTAAAATCTCCCCGACTATCCTGGCCGTATGCTCCGCTCTCACGGGCAGGCCGTGGTAGTCCAGCCCGCCGCGGATCTGCAAAAGGCACCCCTGCCAGGCACTTAACTTAATTCGCCTTTCTTTTCCGCGCCCGGGCCAGAAATTCCACGGTGTGCAGCACTTCCACCGCCAGGCCGGCTTTGGCCAGCCCCCCGGCAAGCTGCATCCGGCAGGCGCTGCAACCGGTGAGCACGGTTCGGGCGCCCGTTTGCCTGATGTCGGCCACCTTGGGGTTCAGCACCATGGCGGACAGCTCCCGGTTGGTGAAGCTGAAGGCGCCGGCCCCGCCGCAGCAGGCGGTGGGCTCGCGCAGAGGGGTAAAAACGGCTTCCGGAACCCCCTTGATCAGCGCCAGCGGCTGTTTGTATACCCCCATTCCCCTGTCCAGGTGGCAGGGACTGTGATAGGTAAATTTGCCGGGGACCGGCCCCCACAGTTCCGGCGCTCCCAGATTATATTTACTCAAAAAATCGGTGACGTCCATGGTTTTTTTCGCCAGAGCCGCTGCCCTTTCCCTCAGCTCCCCCGTCAACACGGCGGGATAGTAGTGCAAAAAGGCTTCCCCGCAGGTGGGGCAAACCGTCACCAGGGCGGTGCAGTCCACGCCGCTGAAAAGGCGCACGAGCTCGATCGCCGCCTTGCGCATTAAATCAACGTCCCCGTGGGTGAAAACGGGCATGCCGCAGCATTGCTGGGGCCGCGGGACGAGCACCGCCACCCCCAGGGAAGCCAGCAGTTCCGCCGCCGCCTGCGCGGTCTGCGGGTAGACGTAGTTGGCCAGGCAGCCCGGAAAAAACGCCACCTTCAGGCCCCGCCAGCCGGCGGAGGGAGAAATGATCTCCGGAGCGAAGTCTAAATAAGGGCGGGCCGCCAGCCGGGGAAAGATGCGCTCCTTATCCGCCACCAGCCGAAAGCGCGGCGACTGCCCCCCGGAAGGCACCCTCTTGAAGACCAGTCCCTGGGCCTTTCCCGCTGCGCGCATAGTCAGCGCAAACAGGCGCGGGCGCCGCAGCAGCGCGGCCGCGTACCGCAGCAGCCTGGGCAGGCCGCGTTTTTTGACGGCGGCGGCGCGGGCGGCGATGATCAGCCGGTCGTAGCGCACGCCGCTGGGGCAGTTCGCCATGCAGGCCAGGCAGGTCAGGCATTCCTCGAAACGCCGGGCGATTTTCGGTGTGCAGGCGATCTCGCCGCTCAGGACCGCCTGGGCCAGCCTGATCTTACCGCGTGCCACCAGAGGCTCCTGCCGGGTAGCCCTGTATAGGGGGCAGACGGCCTGGCAGTTGCCGCACTTCATGCACCGCAAGAGCTCCTCCTCGAGATCGGCCAGCTGAAAAGAATTCACTCCCCCGCTTCCCCCTCGTCTTCAAGATCCGCAAACTTGCCGGGGTTCAAAATATTCAACGGGTCCAGGGCCCGCTTGATTCTTTTCATCAGCACCAGGCCTTCCGCACCGGTCTGCCGGGGCAAAAACCTTTTTTTGGCCAGGCCGATGCCGTGCTCTCCGGACAAAGTACCGCCCAGCTCCAGGGCCTTTTCAAAAATTTCTTCCACGGCCCGGTGGACCCGCTCCATTTCCTCCTCGTTCCGGGCGTCGGTCAGGATGGTGGGGTGCAGGTTGCCGTCGCCGGCATGGCCGAAATTTCCGATCAGCACGTTATATTTTTGGCCGATCTCCCGGATTGCCGCCAGCATCCTGGTTAGCTGGCTGCGCGGCACGGTGGCGTCTTCCAGCACGGTGGTGGGTTTGAGCCTGGCCAGGGCCGGCAGCGCGGCCCGGCGGGCTGCCCAGAGCTGATCCCTTTCCTGCTCGCCCGCGGCAATTTTCACCTGCCCGCCGTGCTTTTCCAGAACGCTGCGCAAAACTTCCTTCTCTTTCGCCACCGTTTCCTTGACGCCGTCCGTTTCCACCAACAAAATGGCTTCCGCCTCCACGGGCAGGCCGATGTTCAGGTAATCCTCCACGGTCCGGATGGTCACCTTATCCAAAATTTCCAGCGTGGCCGGGATGACCTTGTGCCGGATGATGTCGCTCACCGCGTTGCCGGCGGCTTCCAGATCGGCAAAAACGGCCAGCATGGAGCAGCGGCTCTCCGGCACGGGCAAAAGCCGGACCGTGACTTCCGTGATTACTCCCAGGGTTCCCTCGGAGCCGACGAAAAGCTTCACCAGGTCGTAGCCGGTAACGTTCTTGACCGTTTTCCCGCCCAGCCGGACCACCGCGCCGTCGGCCAGCACCACCTCCAGACCCTCCACGTAGTCCTTGGTCACGCCGTACTTCAACCCCCGCAGGCCGCCCGAACACTCCGCCACGTTGCCGCCCATGGTGGCCGTGGCCGCCGAGCCGGGATCGGGGGGATAAAAAACCCCGTAAGGAACCAGCGCGTCGTTCAAAGCCTGGTTCACCACCCCCGGCTGGACCACGGCGATGAGGTTGTCGGCGTCGATTTCCAGGATTTTATCCATCTTCAGCAGGGAAAGGACGATGCCTCCCCGCACGGGCACCGCCCCGCCGCTTAAATTTGTCCCGGCGCCGCGCGGGTAGACCGGCACTTTATACCGACCGGCGATTTTCATCACCTGCGCAACTTCGGCGGTGCTTTCCGGAGTGACCACCGCCGCCGGCAGCGCCCCCGGCAGGCCGGGTGTCGCGTCGAAAGAGTAGCAAAGCAGGTCTTCGCGATCGGTCATTACCTTTTCTTTTCCCAGCAGATTTGCTAATGCCGCTACGGCCCGGGACTGGCTCATCTTCGTTCCCCCTCGCCCTGGTTCTACGCCTTCTGTCCTTTCGCAGCAAACACGCCGTTGCCCTGGCGGTAGGCGACCAGGCCCAAGACCAGAATAACGGCCGCGGAAATGAGCAGGTAAACAGCCCCGCCCGTGGCCGCGGCCGCCGCGACCGCGGCCGCCTTCACCGCCGGCGGAATCACGCCCGGGAATACGTAAGCCTGCAATACGGCAATAAAACCGATCAGCGCGGTGAAAAAGATGCTGTGCGGCAGGGTAAAACGGAACAAATCGCCCTCCCGGCCGATTAAGCCGGTGGAAGAAGCGCCGACGACAATGCTCTGCGGCGAAATCATCTTGCCGGCCACGCCCCCCGAAGAATTTGTAGCCACCGTCAGCACGGGGTTAACGCCCATCGATTCGGCGGTAACCTGTTGCATTTTTCCAAACAAAGCGTTGGAAGAGGTGTCGCTGCCGGTAATAAACACGCCCAGCCAGCCCAGAAAAGCCGAAATAAAGGGGAAGGTCACGCCCACTACGGTAAACGCCTTGCCCAGGGTAGGCGTCATCCCCGACCAGTTGGCCACGTAGGCGAAGGCCAAAACGCAGGCGATGGTAACCAGGGCAAAACGAAGGTCTTTTAAGGTTTTTCCGAAAATGCTGAAGAACCGCCCGAAAGGCACCCTTAAAATAAAGGCGGAAATGATGGCGGAGATTAAAATAGAGGTGCCGGTAGCCGACAGCCAGTTAAAGGTATAAACAACTCCCATGGGCTTGCCGCCCACCAGAATCATTTTATCCAACCCTTCAAAGACAACCGGGATGTTTACTTTGTTTAAGAGGGCTTTTACCGGGTTCAGGCCCCAGTCCGCAATCAGGATGGTCAGCACGATAAAAGGCGACCAGGCTTTGAGGACAACGCCGGGGCTGTGTTTCGCCACTTTTAAAGTAGCCGGGGGCTCCTCTTTAAAACGCCAGACTTCCCTGGGTTTCCAGACCCGCAAAAAGAGCACCAGACAAATGATGGAAAACAACGAGGCCATAATATCCGGCAGCAGAGGGCCCAGGTAGTTGGAAGAAAACCATTGCATCACGGCAAAGGATACGCCGCTGACCAGGATGGCCGGCATGACTTCTCTGGCTCCTTTCCAGCCGGACATGATCAAGACCAGCCAGAAAGGCACAAAGACCGAAAGGAACGGCAGCTGGCGGCCTACCATCTGGCTGATGGCCATGGTGTCCAGGCCGGTAACGCCGCCGGCGGTGATAATGGGGATGCCGATGGCCCCGAAGGCCACGGGCGCCGTGTTGGCAATCAGGCAAATGCCGGCGGCGTAGAGCGGGTTAAAGCCCAGCCCCACCAGCATGGCCGCCGTAATCGCCACCGGCGTGCCGAAGCCGGCCGCCCCTTCGATAAACGCGCCGAAGGAAAAGGCGATCAAAAGCGCCTGCAGGCGGCGGTCGTCGGAAATCGCCGCGATGGAATCCTTAATAATTTCAAACTGCCCGGTTTGAACGGTCAGGTTATAAAGGAAAACCGCCGTTACGACAATCCAGCCGATGGGCCAGAGGCCGAACATGGCTCCGTAAAGGGCGGAAAGCAGGGCGTATTGAGAAGGCATTCCGTAACCGACGATGGCCACCAGGACGGCCAAAACGATCGTAATTATCCCCGCCGTGTGCCCTTTCATCCGCAAAACACCCAAAGCAATAAACAAGAAAATGATGGGGACAGCCGCCACCAGTGAAGACAGGCCAAGGTTGCCCAAAGGGTTAAAAGCCTGTGTCCAGGCCATCTTTAAAATCCCCCCTTCAAAGTTTACTCAGCAAAGATAACTCTTTCGTTTATTTCCTCTAAAGAACCGCATCCTGTTAAAATCATCGCCTGCTTTAACTCCGCCGTCAGCTTGTCCAGGATAAGCCGGACTCCTTCCGCGCCGCCGCCAAAGGCGCCCACCACCAGGGGCCGGCCCACCAGAACGGCGTCGGCGCCCAGAGCCAGCAACTTCAAAACGTCAACGCCGAACCTTACCCCGCCGTCGGCGAGAACGAGAACCCTTCCTTTAAGCGCGGCGGCAATTTCGGGCAGCACTTCCGCCGCGCCGGGCGTGTGGTCCAGAATGCGCCCGCCGTGGTTGGACACGACGACGGCCGCGGCCCCCGCTTCCGCAGCGATAACCGCCTCGTCAACGGTCATGATTCCTTTCACGATAAAAGGAAGCTTAGTAGAAGAAATGATTTCCTGCAATTCCGCGCGGGTCTTCGGCCCCACCGGCTGCCCCTTTAAAGCCATGGTGATCAGCCCCGCTCCGTCCACGTCCATGCCCACGGCCGCGGCCCCCGCTTCTTCCGCCCGGCGAATCCTTTCGATCACCTCCTTCTGCTCCCTGGGTTTGATCACCGGCACGCCCCAACCCCTTTCGGCCGCCACCGCCGCCACCCCGGAATCGTACATGGACGGGTCGGCGCCGTCGCCGGAAAAGCCCATACTGCCGGCGGCCTTGCTGCCGGAAATAATCATGCCGATAAACTCCCGCTCGGACAGGGCGCCGCCCATGTTGTAAGGGGTGCCGGTCATGGGCGCGGCCAGCACGGGGGTCTTCAGGGGCAGGCCAAACAGCCGGCAGGCGGTATCCGGTTCTTTTGCACCGTGCAAAGTGCGCAAATTCAGGCGGTATTTGCGCAGGGCCTCCAGGTTTGCCCGGAACGCGCCGCCGGTTCCCACGCCGCCCATGCCGGGCACTTCCCCGGCACAGGCCCGCCCGTCGCAAACGGGGCAGACCCGGCAGTAGCCTTTCAGTTTCTTTCTGGCTTCCTCACGAATCTCATTCAAATCCACGCGTAAATTCCCCCTTATCCGTAAATCTTTAAAGCATTATCCAAAGATGCTATGCTGGTGGCCAGCATAACATACCAACAGGTGGTCTGACCAGTCTACCATCTACACATATGTAATTCGACCAGTCTTTTCATTTTCCTGCCTGAATTTAGATTTTCAAAAACACGAAGAAAAATCCGGGGGCAAATAGATAAAGGCAAAGGCGGGTAATTGCCAATACAGATTGGAGAATTAACGGGGGAGGCCCAGCTTTTCCAGGACGGTTTCTTCTTTTGCACGCATCACCCGTTGTTGCTCTACGGTCTGGTGGTCGTACCCCAGCAGGTGCAGGACGCCGTGGACAATCAAATAGGCGACTTCCCGCGCAAAAGAATGGCCGTATTCGGAACACTGCCTTTGCGCCGCCGGCAGGGAAACCACCACGTCGCCCAAAATCAATTCCTCTTCCTTCCCGGTCAGGGGCTCCTCTTCCAGCATGGCGAAAGACAGGACGTCCGTTGGGGAGTCGACCCCCCGGTACTGCCGGTTCAGGCGCCGGATGTAGTCGTCATCCACAAAAACAACGCTCACTTCCGCTTTCCCGGCGACTCCTTCGGCGACCAGCACTTTCCGCACAACCCTTTGCGCCAGAGCGGTTAAGTCTTCATCTACGGATAATTGATCTTGCAGGTTGTTTACGTAAACCGGCACCTTTGACCTTTCTCCTTTCGATTTCTTTGCTCAAATCCGGGTATTCGATCCGGGCGTGAAAGATCCCGCTCAACACCTGTAAGAAGGCGGAAGCAATGGCGTCGAGGTCCTTCAAGGTAAGATCGCACTCGTCCAGCTGGCCGTCCATCAATTTGTCCTTGATGATTTTGCGCACCATGCCTTCCACCCGCCCCGGGGTGCGGTTCTGCAGGGAGCGGACGGCGGCCTCGACGGAATCAGCCAGCATGACCAGGGCGGCTTCCTTGGTTTTCGGCTTCGGCCCTTCGTAACGGAACTCTTCTTCGCTGACGGCAGCTTCGTTTTGCCCGTTTTCCAGGGCTTTGTGGTAAAAGTAGGTGCACAGGCTGCTGCCGTGGTGCTGCTCGATAATGTCGATAATCACCGGCGGCAGCTTATACTCCCTGGCCAGCTCCACTCCGTCTTTCACGTGCGCAGTGAGGATCAGCGTGCTTAAAGAAGGGGCGATTTTGTCGTGCGGATTGTCCTGGTTCAGCTGATTTTCAATAAAAAAGTAGGGTCTTTTCAGCTTGCCGATGTCGTGGTAATGCGCTCCTACCCGCGTCAACAGGCTTTCGGCGCCGATGGCCTCGGCGGCGGCCTCGGCCAGGTTGCCGACCACGATACTGTGGTGGTAGGTCCCCGGCGCCTCGGTCAGCAGGCGTTTTAAGAGGGGGTTGCCGGGGTGCGAAAGCTCCAGAAGGCGCACCGAGGAGGTGATCTTGAAGGTAGTTTCCAGGTAGGGGAGCAACCCGATGGTCAGAATGGCCGAAAGAAATCCGTTGCCCACGCCGAAAAGAACGGCGGAAGCAATAATTAAGCCTACCGAAGAAGACTGGATTAATTCCATGATCAAAATGGCGGTGATGTTGGCCAGGCCGGTGTAGACGCCGGCCCGGGCCAGGTCCCCGCGCTGGCTCAACCTGCTGACGGTATAAACGCCGGTAATGCCGCCCACCAGCCCGACGACGCCGAACCGGAGCTGGCCGTCGGTCATGAGCATCAACAAAAAGGACATGACGGCCACCACCAAAACCGCCAGGCGGGAATCCAGCAAAATGGCGATCAGCATGCCCGCCGCGGCCATGGGCACCATGTAGCCGAAGAGAGCGCTCAACTCCGGCCACTGGGTAATATTGATGGCGATGATGGCTTTGGCCACAACCATGACCACAACCACAATTATACCCAAAAGATAAAGATGGCCGGCATTTCTGTAAATCTCTTTATTTTGCTGGTAAAGATAAAAAAGCACGACCACCATGAGCAGAATCACCAGCAAACCGTTTCCGATTAAAACCCGCCAGGGGATGGGGGCCTGGGTCAGGCCCAGCGCTTCCAGCTTGGCCATTTGCTCGGGCTTGACCACGTCGCCGGCCCGGACGATCTTCTCGTCCTTCCAGATGGTGACCTGCTGCGGAGGAACCGTCTGCATGGCCGCCTCTTTTAAAACGCGTGTTCTGTCGGCGTTAAAAAACGTGTTCGGGCGCAGGTAAGTTTTGATCAGATTGCGCCCCAACTCTTCGTAAGCCTTGTTAAAATGCCTGTCGCCCAGTCTGGTAAGGAGGTTTTCCCAGGTCTGGTCCAGGTTTTCCGGCGTCACGCCCTCCTTTGACTCCAGCGCCTGGGCAACCAGGCCGTTGACGCTTTGCTCCAGCAGTTGCAGCGTCCGGGGCGAAGGCTGGCTTAAAACGGCCAGCGTTTCCTCGGGCAGGGCAAAAGGCAGGAGCTGCCGCAGGCGGGCAATCCGGGCCTCCCGGTTGGCCTCGCTTTCTCCCTGCACCTCCCCGATTCCCGCGATCACCGCCGAAATATCCCGCTGGACGGCGCCGCTTACCTGGGTATCGCGGTCGTACTGATCTTCCACGCGGGCGGCGGCCTCCCGGCGCAATTCCTCGGTTTTCGCCCTGTCCTCAAAAGTAATGGTGCGCGGAGCGGGAATATCTACCGGCGAAACCTGGCCGACCTTGAGGTTGACCCGGTGAGGGACAAATTCGATCGAAAGCAACGCTGTAATCAGAATGAAAAAGAGGAAAGCGGCCAGCATGCGGCGCGTCTGGCGCTGCCTGATTAGAAAAGCAAGCGAACCTGCCACCCTGCTTTTAAGTGTGGCAAGCATTAAATCACTCCCTCAAAATATCTGGCACAAAGTTTCCCAGGCACAAAGGCACAAAGTAAATATTCCCGGTTGTCTATGCATTTCTCTTTGTGCCTTTGTGCCTTAAGTGCCTTAGTGCCTCTCTACTGCTGTCCTTCGTCGTAGGCTTTAATAATGTCTGCAACCAGCGGGTGGCGGACGATGTCCTCGCCCGTCAGGTAATGAAAGGCGATTCCTTCGATCCGGGAGAGAATCTTTTGGGCGTGCACCAGCCCCGAAACCTGTCCTTTCGGCAGGTCGATCTGCGTTATGTCCCCGGTGATTACGGCCTTCGAGCCAAAACCCAGGCGGGTCAAGAACATCTTCATTTGTTCACAGGTAGTATTTTGCGCCTCGTCTAAAATTATAAAGGCGTTTTCCAGGGTTCTTCCCCGCATGTAGGCCAGGGGAGCGATTTCGATCACGTTTCTTTCCAGGTATTTTTGAGTGTTTTCCACCCCCAGGACATCGTAGAGGCTGTCGTAAAGCGGCCTTAAGTAAGGATCGACCTTCTCCTGCAGGTCCCCCGGCAAAAAGCCCAACTTCTCACCGGCCTCCACCGCCGGGCGCGTCAGCACCAGCCGGCTGACCTGCTTACTGCGCAGGGCGCCGATGGCCATGACCACCGCCAGATAGGTTTTCCCCGTCCCTGCCGGGCCGATGGCAAAAACAACGTCGTGCTCGCGAATGGCTTTGATGTACTCCCGCTGGCCAAGGGTTTTCGGCTTGATCTGTTTGCCCCTGGCGGTCACCAGGGTCAGGTCCTGGGCAAGGCTGGAGAGCGCGCCCGGCAGCCCCGCGCGGACTATCTTGATGGCGTAGTTGACTTCCTGCGGGGTCAACCGGTTTCCCGCCCGGTAAAAATCCTGCAGCTGGTTAAACACTTCCCGGGCCTGTTCGGTTTGCTCGGGCGGACCCAGAATAATCAGCTCTTCCCCCCTGGCAAGCACGCGTACGCCCAGCATGCGTTCGATCAGCGAAAGATGCTCGTCGTGGCGGCCGAAGATCTCCGCGGCCGCGTTGATATTATCCAGAATTACCCTGGCCTCAGCGTTTTCTCCCAAAGTATCCCTCCCGTTTTAGCCGTAGGTCGTCAGAAGTCGGAAGTCGGAAGTCGGAAAATGATTAATATTTAAACCACAAATTTTTGCAACTATTTGCTATCTATTTAATCGAAAAGGGTTTATTGACTCCTATGTCCTCCAAAGTTTCCAGGTAAGCCCGGACCCGCACCACGTTCTCGGGCTGGTTGACAACCAGTTCTTCGACCCTTTCTCTTAATATTATAGCACTTTTGGGCACCCTTTGCTTCGCCCTCGCCAGGGCCTTTTCTTTGGCCAGCCGGCAGGCCTGTTCCTTGCTCCTGGTCAGCGTATAATCCTGCAGTTCCCGGTATTTTAACGTTATAAGTTCGACGTCGGGAGTAAGATTCCTCCATGCGGGAATCTTTTTCGGAAAACCCTCTTCCGTATACAAAGCAAAAGGAATTTTTGCCGGCCCTTTTAAAATTATTTCCCTGTCGCCAATTTTCATACAAAGTCTGGTAACAACCCGCCCGGTGTACCGCCTGCCCTTCTCCACCAGCTCCGCTTCGCCGTATTCCTCGCACCAGACCCGCGCCCGGACAATTCCCCTGGCGGCAACGTAAACAGGTTCCCCGGCCGGCCCGGCTTCCTTTTGCTCCTTTTGCTCCCCTTGCTCGCCTTCTTTGGGCGGGGCGGCGGTTTCCGGAGGCGGCACAATCCCCGAAATGAGCACCTGCCCCGGGACCACCGTGTCCCCTTCTTTTACCGCCGGGTGCCCTTTGAGCACCAGGACGTCCTCGACCAGACCGGCTTTGGCGGCCACCACGTGGGACGGCCCGGCCTGCTTTTCTTCCGCCAGGGTCTTTTCAACCACCTTGATGTCCGCTCTTGTCCCCTTAATGTAGAGACCGACCCACGACAGAGCGGGCAGCTGTTCCTGGATGCTTTTTTCGATCGCCCCCACGTTCACCAGCCGCCTGGGTGTACCGCGCTCCAGGCCCGCTCTGGCCGCTGCTTTTATTATATCACTGTCAGCCACCCGCCGGTTGCCGCTGACCTCGATAAACCATACAAAAGAACTTAAAAAATAAAGCGCCAGCAAAAAAAATACGCCGCCGGCGGTCAGGGCCTTGCGCCTGCTCAGCCGGGCCAGCAGAAAAGGCAGGCCCTCCCGGCCGTAAATCTCAAAGCGGCAGCCGGTTTTGCGGGCAATGTGCTTAAATGGTCTCACCGCGCTCAACCTGATTTTTAAAAGAACCCGGTCTTCCGCCGGCATCCTGACGTCCCAGATAAAAATTCCCCGGCCGGCCGCCAGGTTGATAAACTTTTCGGGGGCGTCGGTGTGGACGAGGAGCGTTACGCAGCCCGTCAGGTAATTGAGCAAGCGGAGAACAAACATGCTTTATTCGTCGCCTCCATAGGCAATGCTCTTGATCTGACCCTCCACCCAGATTTCTTCCGGAAGAACGCTGCGGAGCCGGAGGTCCTTGCCCTTGATAATTAACTCTCCTTCCGAAATGTTGATATGAATCGCTTCGGAGCTGAACTTTAAGATGCCGCGGTGATTTTCCACGATTAACTGGAGGCCGCCCACCAGGACAACTTTGGGCAAGTCCAAAATGATCTCCCCGGGAAGCTCCAAAAACTCGGACATCTGCCGTTTCAGGCGCTTTGAAAGATCCTTCCAGGTCATTTTCCCCCTCCTGGCGGGAACATCCCCCGCGGGTCCCGCCGGCAATCCGGCAGCAAGCCTTTTCTAGCCACAATATATGCAGGAAATAACGGCTAAATTACTAACATCTGGTAAAATAAAGCGGCAGATTAAATGGGGAATAATAAGTTTTCTTTTTTATTGAATTGCCGCCAATAAAATTATTTAATTATCTGGATAAAACTATTCAATAAAAGCGTGAAATTGGGGTAATATTAGAGGTAGATCCGAACACTTCGCGTTCTTTTGCTTTCGTTCTTTGCGCAGTCTATTTTTATGCCTGAGGAGGGGCTCGAAATGCCCGGCGTGCGCCTTACGCAACTGAGCAAAACTTCCGGGTGAGCGGCGAAAGTGGGGCCGGCCGCCCTGTCGCAGGTTCTGCGGCAATTACCCGTAACTCAGGATCCCAACCTGCTGGTCGGGCTGCATACCGCTGACGACGCAGCGGTTTACAAAATTTCCGGGGAAACGGCCGTAATTCAGACGTTGGATTTCTTTACGCCGATCGTAGACGACCCCTACGTCTTCGGCCAGATCGCCGCGGCCAACGCCTTGAGCGACGTTTACGCCATGGGCGGCCGCCCTTTGCTGGCGCTGAACATCGTCTGCTTTCCCAACTGTCTGTCGCTAGACGTGCTGGGGGAGATCTTGAAGGGCGGCGCCCAAAAAGTCGGCGAGGCCGGGGCAATCATCGCCGGCGGGCACACGGTGCAGGACGACGAGCCGAAATACGGGCTGGCTGTGGTCGGGCTGGCCCGTCCGGAAGAAATAGTCACCAACGCCGGCGCCCGCCCGGGGGACCTGCTCGTTCTCACCAAGCCGCTGGGGACGGGCATCATCGCGACGGCCTTAAAGGCGGAAATGGCCCCCCCGGAAGCGTACGCGGCGGCGGTGAACACGATGGCCGCCTTAAACGCCGGGGCTTCCCTGGCCATGAAGGAGGCGGGCGCCGGCGCCTGCACGGATATCACGGGCTTCGGCCTGCTGGGCCACGCCGCCGAAATGGCCCGGGCCAGCGGGGTAAGCTTAACTTTGCGCCTGGCCGAAATCCCCCTGCTGCCCCGGGCAGCGGAACTGGCGGCCACGGGCCTGATCCCGGCCGGGGCTTACCACAACCGCGACTTTTTAAGTGCAGAGGTTGTTTTCGACCCGGACATCCCCCCGGAGCACAGGGCCGTCTTGTTCGACCCGCAGACTTCCGGCGGCCTGCTGATCGCCATCGCCGAAGAAAAGGCGGACGCGCTGCTCCGGAGCCTGAGCGAAAAGGGAGTCCTTGATGCGCGGGTGATCGGCCGGGCGACAGAAGAAAACAGAACGCTGATCAGGGTAGAGGGAAGGGGATAACTTCACATGGCGCACAAAGAACTCAACTGCAAAGGCCTGGCCTGCCCGCAGCCGGTGCTGGAAACGAAAAAGGCCTTAGCGGAACTGCCGGAGGGGGCCAGCCTGACCGTCATCGTGGACAACCCGGCGGCCAGGGAAAACGTAACCCTTTTTGCCA
>JBFLZY010000024.1:22324-33711 GCA_040755975.1 Bacillota bacterium
CCTTCTCCGGACGGTTCGTAAAAAACCGCCCCTTCCAGGCCGTCCGGCAGGTATTGCTGCCTCACCCAATGGCCGGGGTAATCGTGCGGGTACTTGTAGCCTTTCCCGTGGCCCAGGGCGGCCGCCCCTTTGTAGCCGGCGTCCCTTAAATGGGCAGGCACGGGATTGGCCCGCTGTTTTTCCACCGCCTCCATCGCCCGGTTAATCCCCGTGAGCACGGAGTTGCTTTTCGGGGCGAGCGCTACGTAAAGGGCGGCTTCGGCCAGCACGATCCGGGCTTCCGGCCAGCCGACGCGCTCTACCGCCTGGGCGGCGGCGGTGGCCACCACCAGCGCCTGGGGATCGGCCAGGCCGACGTCTTCGGCGGCGTGAATCATGATGCGCCGCGCGATAAACTCCACCGGTTCACCGGCGTAAATCAGGCGGGCCAGCCAGTAAAGCGCGGCCTGCGGATCGGAGCCCCGCATGCTCTTGATAAAGGCGGAAACAACGTCGTAATGCTCGTCCGCCTTGTCGTAACTCAAAACCCGCCGCTGGCACGCTTCTTCGGCAACGGCGAGGGTGACTTTCCTTTTGCCCGTCCCGTCCGGAGGAGTGGTCAACACGGCAAACTCCAGGTAATTCAGGGCGGCGCGCGCGTCTCCGTTCGCCACCCGGGCGATGTGCCGGGCGGCCGCCGGCTCCAGCTCCACCACGTAGCTTCCCAAGCCGCGCTCCCGGTCTTTCAAGGCGCGCCCGATGATCCTCAAGACGGCCTCTTCCGTCAGCGGTTCAAAACGATAGAGCCGGGAACGGCTCAAAAGCGGGCGATTTACAGAAAACATCGGGTTTTCGGTGGTTGAGCCGATCAAAGTAAGCAAGCCGCTTTCCACCGCCGGCAAGAGGGCGTCCTGTTGCGCCTTGTTGAAGCGGTGGATTTCGTCAATAAATAAGACGGTCCTCTGCCGGTAATAGGCCCGCCTTTCCCGGGCCTCCTCAATGACCCGGCGCAGATCGGCCACCCCGGCCAAAACGGCGCTCAACGTAACGAAATGAGCCCTGGTCAGCCCGGCGATGAGCAGAGCCAGGGTGGTTTTACCCGTGCCGGGCGGTCCGTAGAAAATGAGCGATTGCAAATTATCGGCCTCGATGCTCCGGCGTAAGAGCGCGCCCTGGCCCACCAGCGCCCCCTGCTCCTCAAATTCTTCCCAGCTGCGCGGGCGCATCCGGTCGGCCAGGGGAGCTTCCTTTTTCAGGCCCTCCTCAAAAGCCTGCTGAAAAAGATCACTCATTGCGATCACCTTCTTAAAAATAAGCTTACCGCAAAGAAGCAAAAGACGCAAAGATTTTTTAAAATTCAATAATCAACTGGCGAAAACCGCCTGCCGAACGGAGACAACCAGTCAATTATAAAAAGCCGGTTATCAGCTTAACCGGCTTTAATCAGGCTGAAGAAATCACCGCCCAACTTGGTCAAACTACAAATTTTGCTCTTGCCCTCGGTGGAGACGTCCACCAGACCCAGGGCAAACAGTTGCATGATGACGTGGTCGAGCACCGCCCTTTTCACCCGGGCCGTAAGGGACAACTCTTCTTTGTTCATGCTCCCCTCCTCGATTAATGCCCGGAGCACCCGCTCGGCTTCTTCCGGCAAGCGGTCGCTGACTTTCGTAAAATACTCCGAAAGACTGATCTCGGTCACCAACCCTCACCTCCTTGTCGGGAACTTTTTCTAATAGTATGGTCATTTCTCTAACGAAATAATACATTTCTTTAAAAAATTTTTTTGGCTAACCTTTTTGCAAACACAACCCCCCGGAAATAAAAGAGCCTATAGTAGTTGACCCGGCCCTGAAAAAACCCGGGAAGATCCAGGCATTGCCAGGTCGCTTCGGCACACCTGGTGAATTTTTTGGATGAAACTTTTCCAAACTATAAAAAACAAAGGGGGACGAAAATATGGTTCAAATCGGCAACTTTCATCTTGGAAGGGCCGAAGCAGCCAAAGCGCCTGTTCTTGATACCGGGGAAGCTTTTTTATTGTGGGATCACCTGGTAAGCAGGTATGACGTCATAGAAAAAACGCAGATTTATCATAACTTTGCTCATGATCCCGATCTAAAGCTGATCCTCCTGAAGGGTCTCTCCGCTACTCTGGAAAAACAAGTCGACAGGTTAGAAGCCCAGATGAACACCTTCATGATGCCCCTGCCGTCCAGACCGCCAAAGAGTGTCCGCATCGAAGCCAACAGCGGGATATTGGAAGACCGTTTCATATTTAAAGAGGTATTCACCGGAATCCAGAACTTTTTAGATAACCATACCCGTACTGTTCGTTCCCTCGTAACCAATGATCCATTACGTAAAATGTTCATTGATTTTGCAAAAGAAGAACTGGACTTATTTGATAAGTTTGTGAAATATGGTAAATTGAAGGGTTGGCTGCAAACCCCGCCTTTGCTATATACGAGCTAACCACGGCCTAAATCGATTAATTGAACTCCCACCAATTAAATCAAGAAGCCCCGCCATAAACGGGGCCTTTTCCGCCTCGTCAACTGAAGCCCATCCGGGTCTATCGGCAGCGCCATCCCGGCGCCTGGACAAAATGCAACTTTAGGCTAAGCCCAAACTAACCTTAACGGCCTGTCTACCGGCTTTACACTGAAATGCATACCGTAATTGCCGCTTTTATTCCTTTGTAATCTTGAAAATATCCTCCAGTTGGTGGTATTTTTCCGGATACTGCGGCCTGGCCCGGAAGCCCTGGAATGGGGTGGGGTAGCGCATGGCGCCGAGCTGGTGGGTCTTTTCCAGGCCGAACAGGACGTCGTCAAGACACTCCCACGGAATGGCAAAACACATCTCGTGATCCTGGGTGAGGGCAAAAACCCGCTCCCCTGAGCCGGGAACGACCACCTGGCACCGCCTGGTTAAATAGGGCGCGACGAGCTCCGCGCCGCAGGAGTTCCGGCCAATGAATGTAGAAGTAATCGCCCCGCCCTGGCGGTAGAGGGCGCCTTGAACTAACCGGGCGATTTGGGCGGGATTGCCGTAGACGAGGACGACGTCCGGGTCGAAGGCGGCCCGCTCCAAAGGGCTGCAAATGATGCTTTTCACCTTTCCCACGGGCAGAGCGGCCATAAATTCCTGGGTGCGCGCGCAGGCTTCCGGTGTTTCGCCGTATAGAGGATGAACCGCCTCGCCAAGTTTAACTTCCGCCGGCTCTTCCGCCAGACCGAAAACGATAAAGGACGGTGCGCACGCGTGGTCTTCCCGCAAAAACCCCACCGTCCACCCGATATTCCGGGCCATGGCAATTCCCTGGCAAACAGCAATGGGGTAACCCAAAAAATTTTTCGGCCGCCTGGCTTTCTCGGGCAGGTTTGCTTGCGTCGACAGTTTGACCGCCACCGGAAAGGTGGCCGGGCGAAGGTATTGCTGAAGGACGGCCGCCGCCTGTTTCGCTTCCATAATGCTCCCCCCTAAATCAATTTTTATTTTCTTCCCCGCCTGATTTCCACCGCCACGTATTCCAGGCGGCCCGGCAGGGGCGCCGCCGGCTTTTTCACCCTGACCACCACTTCTGCCACCGGAAAACGTTCCAAAACGGCCGCGGCGATATCTTCCGCAACCGTTTCCAGAAGCTGCCGGGATGAGCCGGTGACCAGTTCTTTGACCAGCCGGAAAACTTTTGCGTAATCCACCGTCCGGGACAAATCATCCCTGCGTCCCGCTTCCGTCAAATCCAAAAACATTTCTAAATCCACCGCCAGGCGCTGGCCCAACTCCCTCTCCTGGGGCAAAACGCCGTGGTAGCCGTAAAACTCCATGCCGCGCAGGATAATCCTGTCCGCGCCGCCCACGCTCAGCTCATCTCCCGGTCCCCGCGCCGCACCACCGCGTCCGTCATTCTGGCCACGCGCACCATTTCCTTCACGTCGTGCACGCGCACGATGTCCGCACCCCCGGCAATGGCCAGGGCCACGGTTGCCGCCGTGCCTTCCACGCGCTGGTCGACGGGGAGATTCAGGGTCTTGCCGATTATCGATTTGCGCGAGGTGCCCACCAAGACCGGCAGGCCCAGGCAGGCCAGCTCGTTCAAGCGGCGCAGCACCTCTAAATTCTGTTCCACCGTTTTCCCGAAGCCAAAGCCGGGGTCGATAATCATCTGCTGCCGGCTTATACCCGCCCGCTCGCCAATGGCGATGCTTTCGCGGAAGTAGCTGACGATTTCCCCCAGCAGGTCGCGGTACTCCGTGCCGCTCCGGTTGTGCATGAGGATCACGGGGACGCCGTAATCCGCCACAACGGCGGCCATCTGCGGGTCGGCGCGCAGCGCCGTCTGGTCGTTGACGATGTGCGCGCCGGCGGCCAGGGCCGCGCGGGCCACAACCGCTTTGGTGGTATCGATGGAAACGGGGGCCGGAAGTTTTTGCAAAATCAATTTTTCGAGCACGGGCAGGATGCGCCTCAGCTCTTCCGCCGGTTCCACGGGGTCGTACCCCGGATGGGGCGGCACAACTCCCGGCCGGGTCGATTCGCCGCCCAGATCAATGATATCGGCCCCTTCTTCCACCATCTGCCAGGCGCGCTCAACCGCCCTTTCCGGATCAAAATACAACCCGCCGTCGGAAAAAGAATCCGGGGTGACATTTAAAATCCCCATCACCAGCGTCCGCTCGCCGATGGTGAGCTCTTTATCCCGGCAGGGCAGGCGAAAGACCGGGCGTCCCTCCAGGTTCTGCAGCACTTCCCGGATCTTTTCCCCCAGCCGCCGCAACCCGAAAGGCTGCATCTTCAACTTGGCCAGCAGGGCGTCGTATTGTTTCAGCGTCCCCATCAGCAGGACATCGGTAGCCTGCACACTGCCGTCAAGCACGCCCCTGGCCACGGCCGCCTCTCCTCCCCTGGCCAGCATTTCCTGCTTGAGGATATTGGCCTGGAGAGGAGTGAGGCCGCTCACCTTTAACACGCGGTGGACCGCCTTCGGGGCCATCAGGCGGCAGCCCTGCTCGTCCGCCCCCACCCCGGCAATTTCCGCCAACGCCCGGGGCTTATTCTTGATATCTAAATTTCTTACTTCCAACAGAAAGTCACCCCCGGCAAACCATCCCTGCTTTAAGAAGCGCCGCCGGTTTCTTCTTCCTCAGCCTCTTCCCTAACCGGACGGACGCCCTGCGGGTAATAAGGTGGCTGGCTCTGCCGGTCAATCCTACACACTTCCGGGCTGCGGCATTCCGGACACACTAATTTACCGCGGCATCCCTGCCCCACCGGCAGCTCCCACTCGTAGGCGCACTTTGCGCAGCGAAAAGACCTCATCACTACCTGAAAGTTCCCGCCTTCCACCCTGATGGCCTTGCCGTTAACCAGGGCCTGCGCTATTTTAGAACGGGCCGAGGTCAAGATCCGGTGATAAGTCGGGCGTGATACCCCCATTTTTTCCGCGCAGGCTTCCTGCTCCAGCCCTTCCAGATCTTTTAACCTGATCGCCTCCAGCTCTTCTACCGTCAGCCCCACTTCCTCCAGCTCCCGCAGCGGCACTCCGGCGGGCTTAAAGTAGGTAAGCCGCGGCAAAAATTCCACAAGCCGGGATTTCGGTGGTCTGGACATTTTCGAACACTCCTATTCCGTATGACTGGTTTTGATCTTTTGTTTCCAAATATTTAAAAAATTGCCGTGCAAACCTCATCAGCGAGCGCTCACTAAATTATACAGGACAAGGTTAAGAAAAGTCAATTAAAATAAATACCGCGCCGCTGGCAAGGCGCGGTATTTATTTTGCTTTTCCCTTCTAAAATTTTCTTTTTTTCGGAGCCGGTTTAGCCCCCGGCATAAACGGCGCCAGTAGTGCTCTGGTTGTTATCGGTGAGATCTTCCCCTACCCCGGTGTTATTCCCCGGACCGTTTTCAATCCCCGGCGGAGTTCCACCCGGCGGGTCATCCGGGGGCGAAGCCCCGTCCGGGGGTTCTTGTACCGGTTGATCCTCTACCGGCAAACTTCCCGAAGGGGTGCTCCCGGTTGGCGGACTCTCCACCGGTGGCGTTTCCGCCGGTGGCTTTTCGACCGGTTCGCTCTTGGCCGGCGGATTCTCAGCCGGCGGCCTGATGGCCCGCCGCAGAGCGTCCCGGAGACGGTCGATTAAGCCATTCAGTTCTTTGATTAAATGCCGCAGCCGGAAGTTTTCTTCCGTCACCTCGGCGACCTTCTGCTTCAGCGCATCCTTTTCAGCGATGATCCGGGACACATCGGACGCCTTGGTTAAACCGGTGATTTCATTCCCCTCTGCAACCGGCAGGCCGACGAACTTTTGAAATAACAATCCGGCAGGAATTTCTACTTTGCCCAGGCGGTACCGGACGAAACCGTTGAGGACGCCGGCTGTAATTTCTCCGGTGAACACCCTCCCCTGGTTGCGCCAGGCCAGCATCCCCAGTTCTCCGACGTCGGCCAGCGCAAACTCTATTTCACGGGTCTGGCCGGCTTCCAAAGCGATGGGATCAAGCGGTCTGATCGCTTCGCGAAGCGAACCGTCCACCTGGAAATAAACCCAAACTTTATAATGCGTCTGGTTGGTAATCTTCATACCGCTGCCTTTTCCGGCCATCCACCTCTGCAGGTCAAAGGCGCCTTCGGTCCGCAGGATGTCGTTTGCGCCGGCCAGCGCCACCTCCCCTGGCGGCGTTCTGGCCAGCGTCCGGAAGTAGGCAAAGGTATCGTTGACGCCCAGTCCCACCAGAGTAAGCACAAAGAGGTAAAACACTCCAAAAAGAGGCCGCAAAATTTTTTGGAACCTTTGGTGCCGTTTTCTCTTCTCTTTCATCCGCCTGGTTTCGTACAGGATTCTTACACCCCCTTGGCAAGCTGAATTTGGTTTCCATCTGCTACAAGGCTTCCACCGCCGGGTCCAGGTCGATGCCCAGGTTGTACCGGACCGTTGCCCCCGCCCCCGGGGAAAATTTTAAGGGTTTAAACGGAACGGGTGCATCACGAACGAGGGCGGTGCTTCCCGGGTCGTTATTGATGCCGGTAAAGTCGTTGCGGGTTATCTCCAGGTTGGCGGCCCTGCCGAAAATACGTGCCGAAAAGAGGACCGGGACCGTCGCCGGGGAATTTTTGAAAATGTTGTCGGTAATCCGGATATTTTGGGGCGCCGGGGGCAGGGTTAAAACAGGCTCCGGACCCCCCTCGCCATCCAGGGTAAAGCCAACCACGGCCACGTCCCGCGGCTGTTCACCGCCCGGCGCGCCGTTTTTCCCGATGGTCAGGCCGGAAATAACGGTGTCGAAAACGACGTCCTTCGCTTTGAGCACCACGCCGGAAGTTTCCAGCCGAAGCCCCCTGTACTCTCCGGCTGGAAGCAAAATCACATCCCCGGGTTTGGCTTCCCCGAGCAAAGCCCGAACATCTTTTCCGGCGCCGGCAATCTTCACGTTTGTTTCCAAAGCCAGCCCCGGATTCTGCCCGGCGTAAACAACAATGGAAAAATCAATCTTTTTCCCTTTGTACCAATTTCCGGCCCGCGGATCGAGGCCGAACGCGAAAGTCAACCGGCCCGTTTCGCCGGGTTGAAGCACCACTTCCTTTTCTGCAGGAACGGCGTTGCCGTCCAGCGAAAGCAAAGAGCCCTGGTACAACCGTTCCCCGCCGGGACCGGAACAGGTTACCCAAAGCGCATTGGCCAAAAATTTGCTTTGGGTGTCTTGAATATTCGCCGCCAGACCGTTCAGGCAGGCGGTGAGGGTGCCGATGTTTTTCACCGGGAGGGTGATTTTTTCCTCCGGGGCGCCGGGAACCAGCTTCTTAAGGCTGATCAGGCCGTCCAGGACACCTTTGTTGTTTTCGTCTTTGCCTATATAGAGGGTGCCGCTGACCAGGCTGCTGCCGGCGGTTTCCGCCTGGCAGCTGAACAGGGCGTAGGCCCCCGCCGACAGGGCATAAGCCAGGAGCGCCAGGAGGGAAACGAGCTTCAAGACCTTTCTAACCACGGCAATCTCTCCTTTAAATCCTTCCTCTTAAGCAATTTTACTTCCAGCAAAAAAGCCAGCACCGCCGGCAGAATAACCAGCATAAAAAATCCCGCCCTGGTGTGCACCAGTCTCGTCAGGTACCCGCCGTAAGGTACCTTGAAGAGATAGCAGCCCAGCACATCCGGCGGTCTGACGAGTTCGCCGGCGGCGGTGCTGCCGGCGTCGCCCCGAGTATAAAAAAACGTTTCGCCGTTTATTTCTTCCGTTCCGGCCACCCGGTGGACAAGCGGCACGCCGGGCTTCCCTGACCCCCGGAAGGCGATTATATCGCCCTGCTTAATTTCATCTTCGGCCGCCGCTGTGTCGATGACAACCAGGTCGCCGGCGGCAAAGGCCGGCCGCATGCTGTCGCTGAGCACGACCAGCACCTTATAGCGACCGATCCCGGGAATATCCTCCGCCCGGCCGCCTCCGGCCGGGCGGTTTGCCAGGAGAAAAAGAGCCGCCAACAAACCGGCCAGAACCAGAATAATGATGAGCAGTGCGTTTGCCGCCGTCCGGAAATATCGCCCGGTTCTTCCCATGGAACCTGCTCCCCAGAGTTCTTTTGTCCCCCTTTGATAGTAACAAATCACAACTCTCGAAAACTATTACCCGGCGGGATGAAAAAAATCAACCGTACCGGCTAAAAATCATCCCGGTATTAATCCCCGACCCCCAGGCAGCCTCAAAAAAGACACAGCGCGGGTGCGGCAACGCGCCCTTGACCGGCAATGCTCATCCCGGGCGCACCCAAAAGCAGGCAGCCGGCCGAAGCCGGCTGATGAACAATTTTAGATCCTTGTATTTGTCGCTTAGGCGGCCTTTATTCCATGCCGTCGAAATAGACCCAGGTGGGATAGGCGGTGTCATACGTCCCGCCGGCGCTGACCTCGATCTGCAGGGTCTTCCCTTCGTACCCGGTCAGGTCGAGGCTGACCGTCTGCCTACCCGGTGGTCTTCAGGTCAGTGCCGCTGCCCCAGGCGGTGGTGCTGAAACTGTCCACTACCGTACCGTTGCAAAGCACGGTAACCGTGTAATGGAAGTTATCAATACCCCCGCCATTAACGGGAGGAGCTAACCTGGCTGCTGCGCATGGACGGAAAAGCTCACTACCGGAGTAAGTCCCTGCAGGTTGTTGCCCGCGGCGAGATCCATCGTCACCTCGAAAGAAAGGTGCACATTTGGCGGGGGCATTACTCCTGGCTGGGCGCCGATAAAGACCGCGTGGTCAAAAGGGGCTTCCCCGGCCAGCAAGGCGGCCATTGTTCCGTCGTATAGCACCTCACCGCCGTTGCTGACGTAGATTTTGACCTTCATCTTTTCCGCCCATTCCCGGGCTGTTGCCGGATCGTCAATGCCGGTCAGCCCAGCCGAAACACCCTTCAGGTGGACATTAAGGGTGCCGGTGTTATAAACGATCAACTGTCTGGTTGCGCTCATACCCGGGCACCACAATCCGGTGGCATGATCCGGCCACCCCGGGTATCCGGCGAAGCCGCCTTCTTCCCGGGTAATGTAGAACATGGGGCCGGGGATGGGGTCGCCCAGGTCGCGGTCGGCGCCGATATTCACCGTGCCGGCGGTAAATGTGTTGGGCTGGTTGCTTGCCGCGTCGGTGAACAGGGCATAGGTGGCCCCGCCGGCGGCGAAGGCGGCCAGAACGACAAGCACCAGGACGAGGTAAATCTTTTTCCTCAGCAAAATTTTCACCCGCTTTCTTTAGGAGGGGCGGTCGCGGCGGAAAAGGCCGCGGCCGCCTAAGTCGTCAAAATCCAGCAATTAGGGATTCTCCGGATTCGGGTTGTTTGCCCATTGCTCGGCATCCACGGTGAAGGACAGGGTGCCGTTTACACCCTGGTAGCAGTTGTCGGCCGCCAGGGGCAGGGACACGGTGTAGTTAATTTCCTGGCTGGCGCCGGGATCCAGGGCGATCCAGCCGGTGTCGGCGGCGTCAATCGCCACGGCGGCCGGCCCGGTGCCGTGGGAACAGGTCGACGCAGTAAACAGAGCGCCGCTCGCATTCGCGGTTACCTTGAACCAGATCTTCAGGGTACCGCTGTTAGTTACGGTGAATGTACCAGCAATGTTATCCCCAGGCGCCATGTTGCCAATTGGAACGCTATAGTTCTGGTCGCCTGCGGACACGTCCACTGTGCCGGTGGCGAAGGTGTTGTCTGCGTTGGTGGCCGTATCGGTAAACAAGGCAAAGGTGGCGCCGCCCACCAGGGCCGAAGCCAGAGCGATGATTAAAAGGCTTAAATAAATCTTTGTTTTCAAGGATTTTTACCTCCTTTGCAAAGCTGCTTTTTTTAACTCAGGGTTGAAACCCCGAGATTTATCCTTCCCGATACCTGCGGGGAAGGATTACCATTGCACGCTGCCCTGTTCCTGATGCGCAAACTGCGTTCCTTCTGCGACGAGGTTGCCCACGAATTGCGCGTTTTGCCATTCGTTGCCGGTCTCAAGGGGCAGCCCTACAACCATCTTGTAGACCGCGACATAGCCCGGCATGAGCGGCCAGCCATCAACAAACGCCGCGTCCACGTTGTCCAGGGCGTTGTCTACGCCAATCAAGCCGCTGAGGGGCCCGCTATAGATTACTCCGTCTGGAGGCCCATAAGCAGTATAGCCGGGAGGGGTCGCATAGTCAGATGGATGCAAAGTTACGGTCACCTGGAGCTGGTCGGCAAAAGTTGCACCGCCTACCGCAGTGTTGGTGGTAGCCGTTACATACCCCCTGAAAAGCATATCCAGAGTGCCGTCGTTCCTGATTTCCACGTACCTGGTGGCTGAGTCGCCGGGCGCCATATTGGTTACGTTGAAGGGCAAAGTTCCCCCCAGGTTCACATCTACTGTCCCGGCAGTGAAGGTGTTGCCGCTGTTGGTTGCCTGATCGGTAAACAGGGCGAAGGTGGCGCCGCCCACCAGGGCCGAGGCAAGGATGACAAGGATCATGCTGAGGTAAATTTTTTTCCGCACAACCTTTTCCTCCTTTCCAAATTTAAATTCTAAAGCCAGTACTTAGGTAAAAGTGCCGTTAATCAAACCATTTGGTTTTGATTAAACACCCCCTTTTATTAGTGAACTTTTCCACCGGCGCCGCCTTGGGCAAAACGGCGCCGGAAATTGCTTACCCGAAACTTACCCGAACAGGTTAATCAGACCTTTCGTCACCTTGCTGTTCATTGACCAGGGGTTACGTTTTCGGCTGGACTTCTTCCCGAAGATGCGCTTCTTTTTTCAGCTTCTCCGCTTGCTCCGCCTCGGCCACATACCGGAAAAGGCTGCGCAGTTCAAAAGCGATGATGACCAGTCCGGGAAGGATCATTAAAACCAGCAGGCCCTTCTTTGATTTGGCGAAATTTGCCAGGTAACCGGCATACGGGACAGC
>JBFLZY010000025.1:0-33645 GCA_040755975.1 Bacillota bacterium
TTATGATAGTTGCTTTTTATTTCATTTCGCACCCTTCTTAAGCCGGGTCAATCAGATTATCTGTCTATGTTTCTTTTTTACCTCGTCTTTTAGACATTAGCCAAAATTCATGATCAAATAATCATCTGTCATCCGGTGCGCGTTCCGTGAACGGGTACCTTTTCTTTTTCTGCCGCTTTCCGAAGGTGGCCATCACCGGTAAGTAAAACTCCGCCCCTGGCTTTGGCCAGGACCAGAGCAAAAAGGTCTACGCGCGAAGGCGCAGGGTACCGGGCGGCTAATTCGGCTACCTGCAGTACCCCTTCACCTGAAAGCTCTTCTTTCTGTAATCCAAGCGATACAAGGACTTGTCCCTCCGGCTCTTTTAATTCGGCAATGATTACATCAGGGGCAACCAACCAGAGCGGCAGTTGGAGCGCTTCATTTATCAGCTCTCCGGTATGCAGGTCGATCCAGATGTTCGCGTCAGTTACGTAAATCCGCCGGGAACCCGCCATGCCGCTCCGCCACCTCCCGCCAGAATTCGGCCAGCGGTTTGTCGACCAGTTCGGCGGCGCGGGACTCGGAGATGAGGTCCTCCGTAAGCGCGCGCATTACCAGCCGCTCCATCCGCTTTGGTTCCTCCGGCGGCAACTGATCGCCGGGCTCTTTTTCGCACCAGCCGCGTCGGCGAAACTCACGAAACAGATTCCTGGCAAGCGCTTCCGAAATGATACCTAAATCCTTCGCCCGGTAAACCCAGGCCTGCATACTGAGACCGTATTTGTGCTTCAGGAGGTGGAGTTCATAGAGACTAAGCGCGTGCCGCCGGTCTCCCAATTCGCGGCGCGCAGCCGGCGCGGGGACTAAAAACGCACCGGCAAACCGATGCGCTGCTTTTTCTGCGCTTACCCCTTTTTCGGGCCGAAGGATAACGTGGCCCAGTTCATGGGCTAAATTAAAGCGCTGGCGGTCGCCGGGAAGGTCACGCCGCACTGCGATCACGGGACAGCCTTCTTCCGTACTGAAGGTACAGGCATCAAAGCCCTTCGCACCCTCTACCAGCCCAACTTTGATGCCTTTATCTTCGAGGAGTTCGGTCAGGTTCTCAATGGGGTCCAATCCCGCCTGCCAGGCCGCCCTCAGTTCTCCTGCCACCCGCTCCGCTTCTCCCGGAACAGCAATGCAGGGATTCACGCCTTCCGGTAAGATAAAACGGCGGGCATCTTCCCCGAAGGAAAAAAGCTCCTCGACCTCCAGGTACCGTTCGAGCCATCCTTGAACCCGGGCGAGAACCGCCCCCTCCTTCTTGCGGCGCAGGTTAGAATTGTTGCGGTAAGTCGGCAAGAAGAGTTTTACGCTCCGCGTCCGGAAGAAATATTCGACCTTGACACCGAGTGCCTCCGCCAGGCGCAAAAGGACACCGGAGCTTGGGGTATCCAGGCCGCGTTCGTATTTCGAGAGGGCCTGAGCCGTTACTCCCACATTTGCAGCTAATTCGCGCAAGCTTAGTCCGGCTGCCCGGCGGGCTAATTTAAGCCGTTCGCCAATTATCACTTTTTCACCTCCCGGTTTACATTATATTAAATTCTTGTAAATTTGTAAACCGGGAAGCAAAAATATATTAACTTCAAATCAACCGTAGACCGGCACTCCGGGAATTTATCGCATCCTAAGAAAGGTTCCCTGTTACTCGTACAGTTTTCCCGTCATATATCTTCTTGAAGCCGCGTCCTCAGTTGCTCGAGGAAAAACCAGGGTGCCGTAGCCTTGCCTGAAAGCAAACGGAGAAGCGAAGGCACATGCCCGGCAAGTGGCCTCCTGCGCGCGAAGCGACGGACACCTGTCGCACCTTCGGCCAGTCGCCGCCATAGCGCAATCACATCAAGATCAATCCAGAAGCGACCGGAGCAAAGAAATTCTAATTTGGCTGCTTCCAGCAGTAAATCTTTGTTGTCCGCCCGGCCTGCTTGCAAGTAGGCTCGACGGGATAACCAGGAACGATATTCAAACGAAATAGACGACCGACGCCCTTGGAAAAGCTCGATAAATTTTCATTTCGAAGTATTCCTTTAGTTCGGCCATAATATCATCAACGTAAACATATTTCCCATACCCAAATTGTCCGAACTTAAACTTTCTTTTATCTTGTTCAAAAGGGATCTTCGTTTCAGGATAAATCTCCTGAATGTTTTTCTGCGCCCTGCTGGTATATCGATGGGTAACCAACTCAAATTTAACGGGAATATCCCCGGGTATATACTTTTTTAACACTGTAAACATCTCATCGTATTCCTCCTCCCACCCTTCAAAGTACATAACAGGCGCGATCAAAAAACCTATGGGATAACCAGCCGAAATCACTTTCTTAGACGCCTCCAGCCTTTTGAAGAGGCCCGGAACCCTTCTTTCAAACTTCAAAACGTAACGGCAATTAATACTGAACCTTATTTCGGTCTTGCCGTTATGCTCAATATCCAAAAGATTTTCCACACTGCTGAATTTGGTCACAAAGCGGAAACGAGCCTTGTCCATAGTAGCAATTACTTTGATTGTCCTGCTTAGTAAACCGGTCCAACTTTCTGAAGCCAAAGGGTCTGAAGTAGCAGACCCCTCGAAAGAAGTTTCTTCCGGCAATCTTTCCCATACGTATTTTTTCATCCGGTCAAAAATATCGTCTACATTTACATTGACCTTTATATAGGGCCTCCGGCCAAGATTTGTGTGCAGATAACAGTACTCACACATGCCGGGACATCCGGTCAACAAGGGCAATTGGTAATCGGCCGAAGGTCGACACGGTTGGAACTTGCTTCCTGCCCAAACTCCAACAACAAAAATGCCTTTGGCCATGTAAAAATTCTTTTCAAAGGTATCTAAAAACATTCTGGGTATCCTGTTCTTATAAACTATTGTTGCGATCCCGCTTTCATTGAATCGTTCTTTGAGCTCTTCTCCGAGCGGGTACTTTAGTGCTTCCTGCTGAATAAGGACTATTTTTGGAACAAAAGACAATTTCGTTTCACCCCATACTTATTCTGTCCCGTCCAGCAATCACTCTTTCACCCTAATCCGTTTGTCCATCTGTTACCAGCACCCCAACCTTTCTGCATTGGCCTGTCGCCGGGGGGAATTGCCAGGCCTAAAGTCCACCGCCACTCCCAGGGCGTCCCCCGCGGCCACGCCGAACAGACCGCCCAGGATTCTTTCCCTTTTGTCCACTTTCATCCACCCCCGGTGATTCTGCGATGGTTTCCCGGCTTCACGGCGGTCTTCGTTCCTGCCGGGCCTTTATGCTCCCCCGCCTTATCTTATCTGCCTCACCGTACTCCGGCCCAAGGAAATTATAGCATAATTTTCATGCCCGGTGGCGGCGCGGGCGCCATGAGACACTGCCCAGAAAATTGTGCGTCGCCAAAAAACGCAGCTCTTTGAAAAAAACAAACACCCTTTAACCCTCCGGATTGCGGAGAGTGAATGCCCTTTGTGCCTTAAAACGGGTTAAACCTTTAAGCTACCGCTTCCGGTTCGGCAGTTACCCGGTAACCGAGTTCTGCTAAACGGCGTAAATGATACTTAAGTAACCGCTGGTGGTTCAAGTGGTCGTAGAAGTCCGGTCCCAGCTCAGAATAGATAGTCCCTTTGGCCAGCAGGTGATAAGCGATAACCAGGATACTGTGCGCCACGGCCACCAGTGCCCGCTTCTTGCCCCGCCGGGCGGCCAAGCGGTGGTACTGGGCAAAAAAGTATGTCTTGCGTGAGCGCGAAGCGGCCCAGGCTACTTCCACTAAAACTTCCTGTAACCAGGGGTTCCCCTTGCGGGTACGTCCGGTTTTGCGCTTACCGGCACTCTCGTTGTTGCCCGGACAGAGGCCTGCCCAGGAGGCCAAATGTTTGTGGGAAGGAAAAACACCCATGTCGACACCGATTTCAGCAATGATCGTCCAGGCTGCCTGCTTCTTCACTCCGGGAATGGTCATCAGCCGCTCGGCTGCCTCGGCAAAAGGGCGCATCCGTTCCTCGATTTCTGCCTCCACACGGGCAATAGCCTGCTCTAAGAAGTCAATGTGGGCCAGGTGTTGCTGGGGGAGGAAGCGGTGGTGGGATTCCGCCACCCCGGCCAGCGCTTTTTCCAGTTCGGGCAGCTTGGAGCGCAAGGATCCTTTAGCCAGTTCCGCCAGAGCATACGGGTCATTTGCACCCTGGGCTAATGCCTTAAGGATGGCCCGTCCGGAAGCACCCATTACGTTGCTGGCCACCGAAGCCAGTTTGATATTGGCATCTTCCAAAACCTTTTGGATGCGGTTGATGACCCGGGTTTTCTCCCGCACCAGGGTTTTGCGGTGCCGGGTAAGATCACGCAATTCCCGGATCGGTTTGGGCGGAATAAAGCTGCTTTTCAGCAGTCCGTGGCGCAAGAGCTCGGCAATCCATTCGGCATCGCTCACGTCGGTTTTCCGGTGCTTAATGTCTTTTGCGTTTACCACCAGCAGTTCGAAGTTACCTTCTAAAATATAGTAAACGGGCTTCCAGTAAACGCCGGTGCTTTCCATGGCCACATGGGTGCAACCGGCGGTGCTCAACCAGTCGCTCAAGAGGTTTAACTCGCTGGTAGTGGTGCCAAAGGTGCGAATTTCCTTTTGCGGCTTATCCCCCTTTCCCGGAGTGATCAGGCAAGCCACCACTTTTGTTTTGTGAACGTCTAAACCGCAGCAACGCTCATGGAGTACCTGCATAGCTACCCGCCTTTCTTAGGTGGATTTAGGGGGCCGCCACCGGGCCACCGCTTCTAACAAAGATTCTGCCCAGCGTGCTCCCAAAAAATGGGGCAACATTCGGTGGTACCTGGGGCAGTGGCCAGCTTCACACTTGACACCGGACTCTTGCGTACCAAGGGTCAACGAGCTTTGTGGGGCGGCCCAGAGAAATTATAGCACAATTTTCATGCCCTGGTGGTGGCGTGGGCGCCATGAGTCACTTGACAGTATCATAAGAAGATTGACCTCTTGACAAAGGGAAAACTTTATTATAGGATCAGGTTAACATGTGTACACAAGTATATGGTATCTTAATTGGAATTTTTGAGCCATGTTTGTGATGATTTACTAATCTTTTGACCATCAGGCAACTGCTTTGCCTTGAGATAATACAAAAAACAAAAAAAGGAGGCTAAAATGTTAATCGTCGGCGAGCTCATCAACACCAGCCGGAAACCAATCCGGGAAGCGGTGGAAAGGAGGGATGCGGGGTACATTCAACAGGTGGCAAAGCTGCAGAAAGAAGGCGGGGCGCACTATCTGGATGTTAATTGCGGAACGATGGTCAGTGAAGAGGTCCCGGTCATGGAATGGCTGGTCACTACCGTCCAGGAGGTGACAGGCCTTCCGCTATGTATTGACAGCCCCAGCGCCCAAGCACTGGAGGCGGGCTTAAGGCTGGTTAAATCTCCGGCTCCGTTGGTAAACTCGATCAGCGCCGAAGAAAAAAGATTTAACAGCGTTCTTCCGTTAGTTAAAAAATTTAAGGCCAAAGTGGTGGCCCTCTGCATCGAAGATGCCGGAATGTCAGCAACTGCCGAAGACAGGCTGCGCATAGCCGAAAAATTGGTAACCGCTCTGGAGAAGGCGGGCGTTGCCCGGGATGATATTTATCTCGACCCCATCATAAAACCTATCAGCGCCGGCGACAGACACGGCTGGGAAGTGCTGCAGAGCATAAGACTGATCAAGGAAAAATACCCGGAGACCCACCTGATCTGCGGATTGAGCAACGTTTCCTTCGGCCTTCCGAACAGAGCCCTGCTCAACAGGCTCTTTATGGTCCAGACCATGTCCTACGGAATGGATGCGTACATCCTGGACCCGACCGACAGAGCGATGATGGGGGCTTTGTACGCTTCGCTGGCTTTGCTGGGACAGGACCGGTACTGCGCCGGATACTTGAAGGCGTACAGGAAAGGCTTATATAAAGGCACAGCTTTATGAATTGCGGCCTCGCTTGCGTTTGAACAAAGGGCAACAGCCCCTTTCAAGGCTGAATCAAAGATAAGAGGAGGAAGAAAACCGTCATGCACGAAGAACTCGCCAAAGCTTTGGGCAACCTGGATGAATCCGCTGTGCTCAGCCGGACCAAGGAACTTTTTGAAAAAGGAGTTCCGGCCCTGGACATCCTGGCCGCGCTCCAGAAAGGGATGGAGGAAGTCGGGCAGAAGTTTGAAGCCAAAGAATACTTTCTTTCGGAACTGATCATGTCCGCCGACATCTTCAAAAGTGCCACCGGAATCCTGGGGAGCGCCTTTGCGACCGGGGACGATTCGGGGAAACTGGGTACGGTGGTTATCGGCACGGTGAAGGAAGACATCCACGATATAGGCAAAGACATCGTGGCAACCATCCTAAGGTGCAACGGGTTTAAAGTGATCGATTTGGGCGTGGACGTTCCCCACGAAAAATTCGTGGCCGCGGTAAAAGAGCACAACCCGCAGATCATCGGCATGTCCTGCCTTCTCACCTCGGCCTTCGACAACATGCGCGACGCCATCGCCGCCATAGAGGCCGCGGGATTGCGGGAAGGCCGCAAGATCCTGATCGGGGGCGGGCCGACGGATGAAAAAGTAAGGGCTTACGTCAACGCCGACGGCGTCTGCAAAAACGCCCAGGAAGCCGTGGAAGCGTGCAAGAAAATTGTGGGGGTGAACTGAATGTCGAAGGATGTTATGACCCCGGAGGAAAGATTACAAGCCGCTATTGAATTAAAGCCTGTTGACAGGGTGCCCTGTGCGCCGTGGATTGTGGAATATGCCGGACGATTTGCGGGAATTACCAATAAAGAATTTTTTGCCGATTGGAACAAAAAAATGGCCGCCTACCGTAAGCTAAAAGAAGCTTATCCTGTGTGGGACATTAACCGCGAGTCCTCATCAGGTTTTACGGTAGGCACAAAAGCAGTATGGCCGATGAGGGCTAAAATGCCTGGCGTGGAGCTTTCTGACAACGCTCCCAGGCAAATGGTTGAAGAAGAGTTTGCAACCAGGGAAGATTTGATGATTCTCAAAGAACAGGGGTATATGCCCTTTATACTTCATGTATATCAAAAAATGCACGGATTAAATCCAGAGGAGATTTTAGCTTCTTTTAAATTGGCCGGCGAACTGGATGCCGAGGAGAAAAAAGAAATCGAAAGGCTCGGCCAGACGATGTACTATGGTTCTATTGCTTTTGTGCCGTTTGAAATGTTGTGTTTCTGGCGTTCCATTCAGAAAGCCTTTAAAGACATGTTTCAGGTTCCGGATTTCCTGGATGAAATATTCCCTATTATTGCCAAAGCCTCTATTGGAATAAATGTTGCTCAAATGAATGCAATTGGTGTGAAGCGGGTATTCATCTCTGGTACGAGATCCGCCCCTCAATTTCTTAGCAAGAAGAACTTTGAACGTTTCTGTTGGCCCTACTATAAAGAACTTGCGCTGACCTTTATTGAAAACGGCTTCACTCCGTCTTTTCATTTTGATTGTAATTGGACCGATTTTCTCGAATATTTCCTTGAACTTCCGAAAGGCAAGTGTGTGCTCGAACTGGATAGTTCCACGGATATATTCAAGGCTAAAGAAATTCTTAAAGGTCACATGTGTATTTTGGGCGACGTCAGCCCTATCCTATTTACTGTAGCTTCTTCGACTGAAATGGATGAATACTGTAAAAAATTGATCCAGGTAGTAGGTAAGGATGGCGGCTTCATTTTCAGCAATGGTTGCACTATACCTTACAATTCTAAACACGAAAATGTTAAAGTTTTCTTTGAAGCTGTAGAGAAATACGGAAGGTACAATTAAGGACGCGTACCTACGATATAATTATTGGTTGGGTGATAGCCGTTAAAGTTAAATTATGGCCCCGAAGGTTTTTCCTTCATCCGGGTTGCGACATCCCCTTCGACGCGAAACCGGAAAACGTCCAGGCGATGTTTGCTGCGGCAACAGGGAAATCTGCTTTGTTTTATTTCAGGGAGAAGAACGGAAAGCCTTTCTTTAAAACCAGATCCGCTGGTGTTTTGACTGCGGGTGGTAACCCCGATCGTGCGGCTGCCACCCGCAAAAAATCATGAAAAGCAGATTAACAGCACTGGTCGGCAGGTATATAATTAACGTATGTGAGATTTTAATCCACGACTTAATTCTAAAAAGAGGAAAAATAAGTCGCTGGGGAGCCGGATTGGGCTGTGAATGATTATGAATGATGAAGCCGCCGGGAAAGAAATAAGGATTATCATCAAAGACGGAAAGAGCATTCCCGCCAAAACCGGCAGGACCGTTCTCGACGCACTTACGGCGGCGGGTATCGTCCTGGAGGCCAACTGCGGGGGCCGGGGGAAATGCGGCAAATGCAAGATCAAGGTGCTCAGCGGGCAGGTAGCGGACAGCTCCGGTCAGCCGGCAGCCCCGGGAGAAGACGGCACTTACCTGGCCTGCCAGGTGTATCCCGGAGAAGATCTGGTCGTAGATAAAATAGAACAGGCCGAAGCAAGCTTCAAGGGGGAAATAGGCCGCCTTACCCCGGGTGGCGGGGAGTCTGTCTCCCCGGTTAAAAAAATCCTGGTTAAGCCAGTTTACCCCACCCTGGAAAACAACTACTCGCTGCAGGAAATGATCCGGCGGGCCGCCGGGGAAAAGGCCCCGGTTTGCCCTAACGCCTTAAAAGAGCTGGCCCTGGTGGCTTCCCGGAAGGCAAAAACAGTCACTCTGACGGTGGTTTCCCCCGAAATCACGGCCGTCGAGGCCGGGGACACTACGGCGGCGCTATACGGCGTGGCCTTCGACATCGGCACCACCACCGTTGCCGGAATGCTGGTGGACGTAAACCGGGGCGGGGTGGTTGCCGCCGCGGCAAAGACAAATCCCCAGGCCTCTTTCGGCGCCGATGTCATCTCCAGGATCGTGGCGGCCGAAAAGCCGGACGGCCTGCGCAGGCTGGCCTCGGCCGTCAGGGAATGTTTGAACGGCATAATTGAAAGGCTCTGTCAAACCGCCGGCATATCGAACCGGGACATCTATTTAATCACCGTCGCAGGCAATTCGACAATGGAACACCTGCTGATGGAAATACCGCCCCGTTCCCTGGCGCAAAGCCCCTACGTGCCGGTATTTAAATATCTGCCGCAGTTCCCGCCCGGCGAACTTGGCTTGAACATCAATCCCGGCGGCAGGATCGTCCTGCTGCCCATCATTGGCGGTTTCGTCGGCGCGGATACGGTGGCCGCCGTCGTTGCCGTGGATCAGGATTTGACTGAAAAAATGGTTCTCTTGATCGACCTGGGAACCAACGGCGAACTGGTTCTGGGCAACAAAAACGGGCTGGTGGTTACCTCAACAGCCGCCGGCCCCGCTTTCGAAGGGGCCCAGCTGAGCTGCGGCATGCGGGCGGCCGAAGGCGCCATCGACAACGTGGCCGTGGACGGTGACGTGCGCTATACGACGATCGGCAACGAACGGCCGAAGGGTATCTGCGGTTCCGGCGTCGTAAAAGCCCTCGCGGAGCTGCTGAAAGCCGGGATCATCACGCCTTCCGGGAAATTTACGGATGACCCCGGAGCCGCCGTTTTTCCGCACCTAGCTAAAGAAAGGTTGCGAAAAAGAAACGGCCGGATGGAATTTGTCCTGGCCTTCGGGGAAGAAACCGGGACGGGCAGGGACATTACCATTACCCAGGGTGACATCAGAGAGATCCAGCTGGTTAAATCCTCTATCTGCACGGGGGCGCAGGTCCTTATGGAAACCCTTGGATTAACCCCCGGCCAGGTCGATGAGGTTTTGGTGGCCGGGGCATTCGGCAATTTTATCGATATCGACAGCGCCCTGGCCATCGGGCTCATTCCGGTGACCGACCGCCGGAAGATCCGGCCGGTGGGCAACGCGGCAGGGACGGGGGCCGTCAAGGCGATTCTGACCCGCGAGCATCTCGACCGGTGCTCCCGGGTCGCCGAAAAAGCCGTTTTAATTGAACTGGCCAACCAACCGGAGTTTCAGCGGAGATTTTTGGGAAACCTACCCTTTCCAGAGGTGACGAAACAATGAGAGCAAGAAAGGACTTTGTACCCGTATACTACCAGCTGGCGGAGGATATAAAGCGGCAGATCGAGTCCGGGAAACTGAAAGAGGGGGACGCAATCCCGTCTGAATCCCAGCTGGTCAGCGAGTATCGGACCAGCCGGGTGACCGTGAGAAGGGGTCTGGCCCTGCTGCTGGAAGCGGGACTTATCGAAACGGTGCGGGGGAAAGGTAATTTTGTCGCCAAACCGCGGTTCAACCAGGCTACCCTGATTTTCAACGAAGCAGGCCTTACCGGAGAAAAAAAGTTCCGTTTCAAATTACTTGAAGTCAAGTTGATTAAGGCCGGGGGCGAAATAGCATCCGGGTTCGGCATTCCCGAGGGGACTAAAATTTTTATGATTAAACGGTTGATTAGCGGGCAGGACGGACCCGCCGGCATCGACGTGAAGTACCTGCCGTACCTGAAAGGCAAGCCCCTGCTTGAAAAAGAAATTGAATACGCCGATTTTCCCGAACTGGTTGCCAGGCATACCGACGTCATGATCCACAAGATTGAAAGAATTATTTCCGCCGGTTCCGTAGCTCCCGAAGAAGCAGAAATGCTGAAAACCGCCCCGGGCCATCCCGCCCTGTGTGTTACCCAGCTGTTTTACGGAAAGGAGGACAGGTTGCTGGGCATATCAAGGACGGTTTACCGGGGGGAGGCCTTCGAACTGAAGACCGTTTCTTATCCTTTTTCAGGAAAGATGTGATTTGGATGATGCGAAAAAAGAAAAGCACTGAGGAGCCGAAAACCGAAAAACTGCTTACCCACGCTATGGCCAGGCTGGACGAAAGGGCTGTCTTAAGCCTTGTGAAGCAGGGCCTGGAGCAGGGTGTGGATTCTTTTACGCTGATCGCCGAAGCCACCGCGGGGATGACCAGAGTAGGCGAGCTGTACAAGTCGGGCAGGTACTTTCTGGCCGACCTGATCGTGGCGGGGGAGATATTTAAGGAAATGCTCAATCTGGTCTTCAAGGTCAAAGAGGTCGCCCCCAAGTCGAACCTGCCCCCGATTGTTTTTGGAACGGTCGAGGAAGACATCCACGATATCGGAAAAAACATTACCATCGGAGTTCTCAAAGGAAGGGGATTACAGGTCCTGGACCTGGGGGTGGACGTGCCCGCCCGCGCATTTGTGGAGGCGGCCAGAAAGACCGGCACCCGTATAGTCTGCCTCTCGGGGCTGATCACTTCGGCCTATGACTCGATGAGAAAAACGGTCAATCTGCTGGAGAAGGAGGGGCTCAGGCCCGGGGTTTTTGTTTTAATCGGAGGGCTGGTCAACGAAGCCGTCAGGAGATATACGGGAGCGGATTACTGGGTTACGGATTGCGCCGCAGGCAGCGAACTTTGCGAAAGCATCCTGCTCGGCAAAAAGAAAAAAAGCGCTTTGAGTTCGTAGGAGTTCATTTTAGGAAGGAAGCGCACGCAATGAGCACAGTCGTGATCACATGCCAGACCATCAAAAGAGAGGTTTGCCTTGCGATCAGCGAAACAGGCGTTGACTACCCTTTAATCCTGATTGACTCCGGGCTGCACAATTATCCCGACAAGCTGCGCGAGGCAATTCAGAAGCAGATCGATAGAATAGCCAACGTGGACACCATCTTGATGGCTTTCGGCTTTTGCGGCAACGGTCTTTTGGGCATCAAGTCGCCCGGGGCCAGACTCGTTATTCCCCGGGCCGACGACTGCATCACCCTGCTGCTGGGCTCTTTGGAGGCCAGAAAAAAGATTTCGAAGGAAGCCGGCACGTATTTTTTGACCAAGGGCTGGCTGGACTACGAGGCCAACCTGTTGACCGAGTACGAAAATTGCGTGAAAAAGTACGGGCGGGAAAAGGCCCTGCGGGTTATGAAGATCATGCTGGGCCATTACCAGAGGCTGATGGTCATTGACACCAAGGCCTACCGGCTGGAGGACGTCGTCAAGGTGACCAGGGCGTTTGCGGAAACGGTGGGGATGCGCCACGAGGAGGTTGCCGGGTCGCTGAGGCTTTTCAAAAAGCTCCTGTTGGGCCCGTGGGACGAAGAGTTTATCATTGTAGAGCCGGGACGGGAGTTAAGGTTCGAACAGATGTGTTTGGGCGGCAATGAGCAGCTGGCCGGGGGCCGGGTTCTGTCCGGCCTGGATACATGAGGGGCGGGCCGATGAATATATTGCTTTTCGGCGGTTTCTTGGGTTCGGGCAAAACTGCGTTAATTCTGCAGGAGTGATCGCGGAGGAGGCGGCGAAAATTCTTCGCGCTTTAGGCGGCCGGATCAGTTACAAAGGCAGTACAATAGGTCACCTGAAATGTATGGTGCGAGCCGGTGAGCACCATGTGCAAATGTCGGCGGCAAATTTCCCGGACATCAGCGTAAAAGCGGATCCTGGCTGGTATGAAAGGGAGTATGACAGCGTCGAGCTGATCATCAATATAATTGTCTTCGGGTACGGCAAGGCGCAGCTTGAAACGTTTTTAAACGACAGCATGGAAGGGAGCATTTTTCGAAAGGGCGGCCGGAAATCCTGCGGGTGGGCCTTCCGGTAAAATGGTCTTCAGTTCCTGCAGAAAAAGCGGGATTGCCGGGTTGGGATTCCCTTTTTTCCAGGCAACTACCAGGTCAAGCCGCTTGTCGCTGCTGTCGATTTCAATAAAGCACAGGCCTTCACCGCCCAGGCTTTTCACGTGGGTGGAAAGGATTGCAATGCCTATGCCCGCTTTAATTAAAAGAAGCATTGTCTCCATGCGGGAAGCCTGGCGGATTATGTTGGGGGAGAATCCGTGGTGCTGGCACAGCTTCATTAAATGATTGATCGACAGCGAAGAACGGTTGGGGGTGAAGGTGATAAACGGCTCCCGGGCTAACACCTGAAGGCTGACGGTTTTCTGTCCGGCCAGGGGGTGATCCTGCGGCATGGCAACAGTGAGAAAACCGGGCAAGACTGTTTGCCAGGCCAGGCTGGGGATGGATTCCAGGCCGAGCGAAAAGGTAAATCCGACATCGATATCCCCGTTGACCAGGGCGCTGTTCACCGGGTTCCAGTCGAGCTGGACCAGGGAAAGGTCGATCTGGGGAAACTTCTTTTGGAATTTTTTCAGCGCCGGGGGCAGAAAGTTCTGCTCGGAGATCCCGAGAAAACCGATTTTTAAACTGCCCGCCTGCCCGGAAGCGAACTGCCGGGTTTTTTTAATGAGTTTCTCCGACCTTTCGACGATTTCCCTTGCCTCGGCCAGCAGCTCCCTGCCGGCGGCAGTTAGCTTGACGTAGCGCTTGCTGCGGATGAACAGCTTGACGCCCAGCTTGCTCTCCAGATCGGCAATCTGCTTGCTCAGCCCCGACTGGGTGACGTGGAGCAGGCTGGCGGCCCTGGTGAAGTTCAGCAGTTCGGCGACGGTAACGAAATAACGAAGCTGCTGGAGATTCATTCCGCTCCCCCCCCCGGTTCTTCGCCGTTTTGTTTTCATTAAACCTGCTTTTACGGGTTTTTAGCTTAAGTAAAATCCATTACGGTCAATTATATTATCTATTTTTGGCGGCAGAAAAGTCAAGGCTAATTTTCTGAAAGGTTATTCTAATCACGATATTTCATAAGAGTAAGTAGTTTTATCTGTTTCCCGGCGTCACCTTCCGCCAGTTATAATTTTAAGCAAAGTAAAATTTGAGGTAAATTGTCTTTTCAGGAGGAGGAGAGCGGACGCCGTGAAGTGCATCGTCATCTACTATTCGCAGACCGGGAACACCGCAAAAATCGCCCGGGCCATCCACAAAGGCATGAGCCGGCGGGCACAGCAGTGCGACATCGCCACGGTCAAGGAAATCAGCCCGCAGGACGTGGAAAAGTACGATCTGATCGGGCTGGGAAGTCCTGTGTGGATGGGTGCCGAAACCCCGAACGTAAGAAATTTTATTGAAAGCGTCCCCCGGCAGGAAGGAAGGCACATTTTTTCTTTCTGTACCCACGGCGTCATGCCCGAGCAGTACTTCCCCACGGTGGTCAGGAGGCTGAAAAACAGGGGCTTTACCGTTATCGGAACGAAGGACTGGTTTGGGAGTGTCCACTTCCAGCTCGCCCCCAGCCCGTATTACACGGAGGGGCACCCGGATGAAGTCGATCTGAAAGAGGCGGAGGAGTTCGGTGCCGAAATGGTGGAAACCAGCCAAAGGATATCGGCAGGAGAGACCGGGCTGATTCCGCCGGTGCCCCCGTACGTCTACACCCATCAGCTCTGGGTGCTGGCGGAGTTCCTGCGCTCCGGGCATAACCCGCACGGGCGCCTAAAGTACGACCCCGAAAAATGCAACTACCCCAAGTGCCGCCTGTGCATGGACAACTGCCTCATGGGCTACATCGACCTGTCGGCCTCGCCAAGGATTTTCGGCTCGGAAAAAACGGAGTGCGACATGTGGATGGGCTGCACCTTTTGCGAGATGATCTGCCCCACCGGAGCCATTTCCTGCGACTGGGAGGAGTTTGCCAGGCAAGCCGCCGCCCTGCATTCGATGTTCGACTTCAACCCTCTGGAGAAGGCAGCGGAGGAGCAGGTAGCCTCGGGGAAGCTGCGCCTGCTTATTCCCGTGGAGGAAGTGCGGCACGACAGGCCTTACTTTGTGGTGCACAGCAAGCGGCCGCGGTTTAAACTGATTAAGTGAAAAAAGAAAGGGAGCAGCCAAAAAGCTGGAATTTTTTCGCCCGGAACTGCTTAATCCTGTAATCCTGAATAACATTTTTCTTGCCAGCCCTCTAGATAAATTAGTGATTAATCTTGTAAATCATTGACAAATTTTGTCTTTTATCTTAAAATTGCAATATAAACATTCTGTTCGCATTGCGAGCAGACTCGATCAAAAAGGGGGCTGGAGAAGAAGAATATGGAGGAAAAAGCTGTTCTGGACGGTTTGTTGAGTTCTGTAGTGAAGGCGGTACCCTTTTTTAAAATGATTTTCCCTTTCGACTGCATGATTGCCGTTTCTGACCGGGAGAAATTTGTTTTTTATCTCCCGGGAATAAAAATGCGGACCGAATCTCCGGTAGGGCAGCCGCTTCAAGAGGGCGACGGCCTGTGGGAGGCCGTCAGAAAGAAGGAAGTTCACGTCAATGTGGTGCCGCGGGAAGTTTGGGGTTTTCCCTTTAAAAACATCAGCGCCCCGCTGACGGATGAAGAAGGAAGGGTTGTGGGGGCGATCGGCGTGGGGTACAGCCTGGAGAACCAGGAAATGCTCCAGGAGACGACCCAGACCATAGCCTCTTCTTCCCAGCAGATTCTCGCTTCGAGCGAAGAGCTTTCCGCCAGCGCCGAGACGCTGCACGCCCGGCTGGAGGAGTTGCGCAGGGCGAGCGAAGTTATGCTCAAAGGGCTGGAAAAAACTGACCACATCCTTTCTTTTATCAAGGATGTGGCGGCGAACACAAACCTTTTGGGCCTGAACGCAGCCATTGAGGCGGCGAGGGCGGGGGAGCACGGGAAAGGGTTTTCTGTCGTTGCGGAGGAAATCCGCAAGCTCTCCCTGAAAAGCTCCTCCTCGGTGCAAGAAATAAAGAAATATCTGGAAGAAATCAGGAGCGAAATAAGCGGCATCGGCGCGATGATTGCGGAGGTGGACACGATAAGTTCCCACCAGGAAGCGTCGATGCAGGAGATCGTCAGGGCCATCGAGTCATTTAACCAGCTGGTGGATAAACTCCAGGACCTGGCGAAGAAAATCTGACCTGCGGGAGGCAAAAAACTTGGTCGCCAACCAGCAACAACCGCTTCCCAAAACCGCCGGCGGCTTCCCCCCGGACAGAAGCAGCCTGCTTTCCCTGCTCCAAAAGGCGCAGGAGGAAAAAGGATACCTCACCCGGGAAGCCGTGGCGGAAATCGCCCGCATGCTAGGCCTCTCCCCAAACGAAGTCTACAGCGTCGCCAGCTTCTTTGCCGGCTTTCGCTTCGCTCCCCCCGGCGAGCACACCGTCGCCGTCTGCCTTTGCCCGGCCTGCCGGCAGCAGGGCGCCGGGCTCATCCTGAAAACAATCGAGCGGGAGCTCGGCATCACCCCGGGCCGGACAACCTCCGACAAAAAATACACCTTGGAAGCCGCTCCCTTTTGCGGCTGCTCCCCCCTGGCCCCGGTGGTTGCCGTCGACGGGGGCCTCCACGGGCGGGTGACCCCCATCAGAGCAAAAGAGCTGCTGGCGCAGACCGGGGCGTGCGGAGCGAGCCGGACAATTCCAGCCCGTTGATGATGGTAGAAGCTATTTTTAAGGAGCGAAAGGACAAAAAATGACGTTCGAGCAGCTCAAAAACCGCGCCCTGGCCGAGCAGGACGCCCTTAAAAACAGCCCGGCGCCCCGCATCTACGTCAACACCGCCGCCTGCGGGCGCGCCGCGGGGGCGCTTTCGGTTCTTTCCCGGATCAGGTCCGAACTCGCCCAAAAGAAAATCGCCGCCTGCGTGGTTGAGACCGGCTGCCTGGGCTTCTGCCACCTCGACCCGCTGGTGGCCGTCGAAAAACCGGGCCGCCCCCGCGTCTTTTACGGCCGCGTCACCCCGGATACGGCTGCTTCGATCATCGCCGGTTACCTGGTTGGCGACGACCCCCGCCCCGACCTGGCCTGCTTCACCTTCGGCGAAGCAAAAATAGACGGCGTACCCTCTCTTTTCGAGCTGCCCGCCTGGGCCCTGCAGGCAAGAGTGGCCCTGCGCAACTGCGGCCTGATTGACCCCGGCAGCATCGCCGGGTACATTGCCGTCGGCGGGTACGCCGGGCTGGCCAAAGTGCTGGCCATGACCCTGGAAGAAGCAATTGCCGAGATCGCCGTATCCGGGTTAAGTGAACCGGCCGGAGCGGGCCTGCCAGCGGGCGAAAAATGGCGCGCCTGCCGCCGGGCCCCCGGGCCCAAGCACCTGGTTTTAAACGCCCTCACCCCCGAAGACCTGTTCCTTATAGAAGGCGACCCGCACGCCGTCCTCGAGGGGGTGCTCATCGCCGCCTACGCCTGCGGGGCAGAGCGCGGCTTTGCCTGCGTCGCCGAAAACCCCTTCGCCGCCGCAAAGCTAAAGGCCGCCGCAAAGCAGCTGGCGAAGGTCGGCCTTTTGGGGGACGGCATCCTGGGCTCCGGTTTTCGCTTTCACCTGGAAATCGTCGAAGTTCCGGCGGCCCTCGTCCTCAACGAAGAAACCGCCCTCTGGCGCGCCCTGCAGGGAGAGCGGCCCATGCCCTCCCCCGCCGGGGAACTGCCGGCAGTAGTGCAGCGCGCCGAGACCCTGGCCGCCGTCTCCGCCGTCTTCCAGAAAGGGGCGGCCTGGTACGCCGGCTTCGGCCCCAAAGACAACCCGGGCACAAAAGTGCTCGTGCTGGCCGGCCGGGTGGCCCGCCCCGGGGTCGCCGAATTTCCCCTCGGCACCCCTTTGGGCGAGATCGTCTCCGGCTTCGGCGGGGGCGCCGGAGAAGGCCGGAGCTTAAAAGCGGTCCTGGCCGGCGGCCCCTTGGGGAACTGGCTGCCCGCCAGCGCCCTGGACCTTCCCCTGGGTACAGAGGTTCTGCCCTCCGGCGGCTGCGGGGAGATCACCGTTGCCACCGAAGAAGACTGCCTCGTTGACCTGACCCGGCACATCCTGGCCCACACCCACGCCGAGTCCTGCGGCCGGTGCGTGCTCTGCCGGGAGGGGACCGGCCAGCTCCACGAGATCCTCGCCGAGATCACCGAAGGGAAGGGGAAACCGGACGACCCCGACCTGCTCGCCGACCTCGGCGCAGGCGTTAAAGCCGGCTCGCTCTGCAGCCTCGGCCAAAACGCCCCCAACCCGGTCCTCTCCGCCCTTGCGCACTTCCGCTCCGAATTCGAGGCGCACATCAAAAGAAAGCGCTGCCCGGCCAGAGTTTGCGGTAAATTCACCACCTTTTACATCCTTCTCGACAGGTGCCGGGGCTGCCCGGCCTGCCGGGAAGCCTGCCCGGAAGCCGCCATCGCCGGCGGCGAAGGGCTGATCCACGTGATCGACCAGGAAAAGTGCACGAAGTGCGGCCTCTGCCTTCCCGCCTGCCCCTTCGGCGCCGTGGCGAAGGCCAGCGGCCTGAAGCCGCTCACCCCCGCGGCGCCGGTACCGGTCGGCAGCTGGGGAAAAAAGGGCCGGGCCTGAAAAAAAGGGGGAAACGCCGTGCCAGCAGTCGTTCTTACCATCGACGGAAAAGAAGTCCAGACCGAAAAGGGGAAAACCGTCCTTGCCGCGGCCCTGGAAGCGGGGATCTACATCCCCCACCTCTGCCGCCACCCCGACCTTGCTCCTTTGGGCGCCTGCCGCCTCTGCCTGGTGGAGATCGAAGGCCGCCCCGGCCCGGTTGCTTCCTGCACCACCCCGGCCGAAGACAAAATGGTGGTAAAGACCAGAACACCTCAGCAGGACAGGCTCCGCCGCCTGGCCCTGGAGCTTATCCTGGCCGCCCACCCCCCGGACTGCACGGCGTGCCCCAAATACTTAAAGTGCGAGCTCCAGTCGCTCGCCCAGTACCTGGGGATCACCGACCAGCGCTTAAGAAGGCGCCAGAAGCCCTTCCCCGTCAACACCGGCAACCCCCTCTTCGTCCACGACTTCACCAGGTGCATCCTCTGCGGCCGGTGCGTGCAGGCCTGCAACGAGCTGCGCGGCGCGGGCGTGCTGAACTTCGTCGGCAGGGGCCGGGAAACGCACATCGGCACCGCCTTCGGCCTCCCCCTGGCCGAGGCCGGCTGCCGGTTTTGCGGCGCCTGCGTCGAAGCCTGCCCCACCGGGGCGCTGCGGGACAAAGAAGAAGCCCTTCTCCCGGGCAAAAACCGCCAGGAGGCCCTCGTTCCCTGCCGGAGCACCTGCCCGGCCCAAATAGACATCCCCCGGTACGTCCGCTACATAAAGGAGGGAAAATATCCCGAGGCGGCCGCCGTGATCAGGGAAAAAGTCCCCTTCCCCGCTGTTTTGGGCCGCGTCTGCAACCACCCCTGCGAAGCAAACTGCCGCCGCGGCAAAGTAAACGCCCCCGTCGCCATCCGGGAGCTGAAGCGCTTCGCCGCCGCCCGCGACGACGGGCGGAGGAAGAAAAACACCCGGAAGCCGTCTTCCACCGGCCGGCGCGTGGCCGTCGTGGGAGCGGGGCCGGCCGGGCTGACGGCGGCTTACTGCCTGGCCAGGCTCGGCCACGGCGTCACCGTCTTCGAGGCCCTGCCGCTGCCCGGCGGCATGCTGCGGGTCGGCATCCCCGCCTACAGGCTCCCCAAAGAAATCCTGGACGCGGAGATCAAAGAGATCGAAGAGGCCGGCGTCGAGATAAAAACCGGGGCAAAAGTGACCTCCCTGGACCCCCTCTTCAAGGAAGGCTACAGCGCTGTTTTAGTCGCTGCCGGCACCCACCGGGGCCAAAAGCTGTCCATTCCCGGCGCCGGCCTCCCCGGGGTGCTCACCGGCGTGGACTTCTTAAGGGCGGTCAACCTGGGCGCAAAAGTCCCCCTGGGCAAAAAAGTTCTGGTCCTCGGCGGCGGTAACGTCGCCTTCGACTGCGCCCGGGTCGCCCTGCGCCTGGGCGCCGCGGAAGTCCTCCTGGCCTGCCTGGAGCCCGCCGAAAACATGCTGGCCGACCCGGAGGAAATTGTAGAGGCGAAAGAAGAGGGAGTTGTCGTTTACCCCTCCCGCACCTTCACCGGGATCGTCGACCGGGGGGGAAGGCCTGCCGGCGTAGCGTGCCGGGAAATCCGGTCCTTCTCCTTCGACGAAGAGGGAAGGCTCCGCCTTGACGTGGTCGAGGGCTCGGAGCACATCCTCCCCGCGGACACCGTCATCTTCGCCACCGGCCAGCGCCCGGAGGTTCCCCCGGAGTTCGGCCTGGCCACCGGCCGGGGCGGCGTCATCCTGGCCGATCCGGAAACCCTTTCTACCGGCAAGGAGGGGGTCTTTGCCGCCGGCGACGCCGTGACCGGCACCGCCTCGGTCGTTGCCGCCGTCGCCGCGGGGAGAAAGGCGGCCGCCGCCATCGACAGGTACCTGGGCGGGGACGCGGTCATTGACGAAAAGCTCGCCCCGGCTGAAGAGCCCTCCCCCCGCCTGGGGCGCGAGGAGGGCTTCGCCTTCTTGCCCCGCCGGCAGGCACCCCTGGCCCCGGCGGAGGAGCGGCACGCGGGTTTTGCGGAGGCGGCCTGCGGCCTGGGCGAGGAGGACGCCCGGGAGGAGGCGCGGCGCTGCCTGCAGTGCGACCTGCGGCTGAAGATTTCGCCGGTGAAGTTTTGGGCGGATTATTCCTTGCGGAAGTAGCTTTTTGGACTTTTAAAAAAATCAGCGGAGGTGAAAAAATGTACAGGGACCTCACTCCCGAAGAAAAGGCGAAACCCTACGCCCGGTACTTCTACCGCGACCCCGCCCCACCGGACCCGGGGATGCTGGAAAAAATGGAAAAGCCCATCGATCCGGCAAAACCGCTGCCCATCGAAAAAATGAACGACCTGCTCAACCCCGGCTACGCGGAAGTCGAAACCGGTTACTGCGTCATGCCCGACGGCTCCGGGTACGTGGCCGTCCACACCAGAATGCCCGGCGTGACCGTGGAAATGCTCCACTGGTGGTTCGCCTGGCACTCCCTGGAGGACCTGCGCTACAAGCTCTGGTGGCCGAAAGGGCACTACGCAATCTCGATCAGCGAAGAAGCCCGCAAAAAAGTCCTCGATCCGCAAGTGCCGCTCACCCAAAAATTCCGGGGACTGACCCACCACGTCGTCGAAGACATCGGCTCCGGCCCCGAAGACATCTATATCTCCTTCCTTCCCCCGGAAGACATGGGGTTTGACCTGAGCAGGTTCAAGCCCCCGCACGTCGCCACCGTGATCGGCGCAAACGGCCTCAGCGCTCCTGCCGGCGCCCCGGAAGACGCCCCTAAAGCGCCGGCGGTAATGTGCCACTTCGTGCGGGAAATCCCCGGCGGCGTGGAGTTTCGCACCCGCTTCTGGATGGGCTACCACATCGTGGACAAAAAGCCAAAGCTGCTCCTTCCCCCGGGCGTAAAGGTACCCGAGGCGGTACCGAAGGGCCTGGGCATCCACTGCATCCTCGAGTACGCCAACCTGCGGGTTATCCTCCCCAGGCTGTTTGAGGAACAGGGGGGCGTGGTCGGGTAAGAGCGTAGTCGTAAGAAAAAATAATGGCAGGGATTTAAATTCGGTGTGCAACAGGCAGTCAGGGTTTTTGGAAAGGATATAAATTTTAAGTAAATTTTAAGAAGGGGGTCAAGCAGTGAAACAATTAGAGGCTGACGTGGCAATTGTCGGCGGCGGTCCCGCCGGCCTGGCGGCGGCGGTGGCCGCGGCCGAGCGCGGCGCGCAGGTCGCTGTCTTCGAAAAGGCGTCCATCACCGGCGGGGCCGGCAACATGGGCATGGGCCCCCTGGGCGTGGAGACCAGGCTGCAGAAAGAAAGACTGATCGGCATCACGAAAGAAGAGGCCTTCAAAAAGTTCATGGACTACACCCACTGGCGGGTCGATGCCCGGCTGGTCAAGGCCTACATCGACAAATCCGCCGACACCATCGCCTGGCTCGAAGAAATGGGGGTCGAATTCTTCGACGCCGCCCGCTACTTCGTCGGGTCGGAAGCCACCTGGCACATCGTCAAGCCCCCCTCGGGGCGCCCCGGCCCCCGGGCCGCCGCCGTCATGTTCAAGATCATGACCGAGCGGGCGCAGGAGCTGGGCGTGGAGATCTTCCTGGAAACCCCCGTCAAAAAGATCCTCAAGGAGGGGGACCGCGTCACCGGCCTTTTGGCCGAGGACAAATCGGGGGAAGCCGTCCAGGTCGAAGCCGGAGCGGTAATCATCGCCACCGGCGGGTTCGGCGACAACCCCGAGTGGATTAAAAAGTACCTCGGCTACGAGTGGGGCAAGGACCTGTTCTCCTTTCGAATCCCCGGCGTGACCGGTGACGGCCTCCGGATGGCCTGGGAGGCGGGGGCGGGCAGGTCCGAGATCAACATGGAGCTCATTTACGCGCTCCCCTTCAACCTGGAGTACTTTTCCCTCGACGCCGTCATGCGCCAGCCCAACCTCCTGGTTAACCTGAACGGCGAGCGCTTCCTGAACGAAGAGTACATGGACAACACCACCTTCACCGGCAACGCCATCGCCAGGCAGCCGGGGCGCTGCGCCGTCGCCATCTTCGACGAAGCGACGAAGAGGCACTACCAGAAGCACGGGCTGGACCTGGTGTCTTTGGTTCACGGCCCCGATGTGATCGACCATTTCGACGCCGAGGTGGAAAGAGCCCTCGCCCAGGGCTACCCGTACATGATCGTGGCGGACTCCGTGGAAGAGCTCGCCGAAAAGGCGGGGATTAACCCTGCCGCCCTGAAAAAGACCGTCGAGGAGTACAACGAGGCCTGCGCGATCCATTACGACAGCCTCTTCCACAAAAACCACCGGTACTTAAGGCCGGTCAAAGAGCCGAAGTTCTACGCCGCCAAGTTTTACCCCAGCGCCTACGGCAGTCTGGGCGGGATCAGGATCAACTACAAAACGGAGGTCCTGACCGAAGAGGGCCTGGTGATCCCCGGGCTTTACGCCGCCGGCACGGACGCCTGCTCCATTTACGGGGACAGCTACGTTTTCATCCTGCCCGGCAACACGATGGGCTTTGCCCTTAACAGCGGGCGGATCGCCGGGGAAAATGCCGCGGAGTTCGTAAGGTCCGCAGGCTGAGCAGGATTTTACATATGTCTAATTCCATTCAAAGGAGGTCAGAAATAATGAAACTGCTGGCCATTACCGCGGGAAGAAAGATGGGGAACACGGAAATCGTCGTCAAAGAAGCCTTGATGGCGGCGCAGGAGCTGGGCGCCGAGATTCAGATGATCAACCTGCACGACTTCCGCATCCTGCCCTGCACCGGCTGCGAAAGCTGCACGATGAAGGTGACCAGGGGCGGCAAGCCGGAATGCATCCACAAAGACAAGGACGACATGGACCGCATCATGCAGGCTGTTCTCAAGTGCAACGGGCTGATCATCGGGGTGCCGGTTTACGAGCTTCAGCCGCCGGGGATCTATAACGTTTTCGCCAACAGGTTCCTGCCTTACGAAGTCGCCTTTCTTCTGGAGGCAAAGATCATCGACAAAGCTCCGGAAAGGGTGGCCGGGCTCATCGCGGTCGGCGGGTCCACCCCGACGTGGATGACGATGGCGCTGCCCAGCCTGTACATATCCATGTTTACGCAGACGATCAAGGTTGTCGACCAGATGCTGGTTACCGGGGTCCCCCGGCCGGGGCAGGTGCTGCTGAAGGAGGAGTTTCTCGCCAGGGCGAGGAGGATGGGCGAAAACCTGGTCCGGGCCATGCAGACCCCCTGGGCGGAGGTGCAGTGGCTGGGGGACGAGGACGGCTGGTGCCCGGTTTGCCACTCCAACCTGCTGCTGCTCGGCAAGCCGCGCTGGGACGGCGAGCAGTACACCGTCGAGTGCGCGGTGTGCGGGGCCGGCGGAAACATCGAAACCAGGGAAGGGAAACCTGTTTTCGTGGTTGACAAAAGAAGTTTAAGGACTTACCGGCTGGAGTCCGAAACCAGAAAAGACCATTTTTACGAGATCAAGACCAACCACGATTACTTTTTTGCCAACGCCGATAAGGTGAAGGAAAAGCTGGGCAGGTACAGGGAGTTTAAGGTTCCCGGCTTAGATTGACGGCAGGATAAGATGTGTTGGGGAAGGCTGTGTGAAAAGAGTTTATTGTGAAGGGGTGATTTTTTATGTAGATTTCAACAGTTAAAAAGTTTGTAAAACTGTATTTAGAAAAACTATAATAAGGAGGATTGCCGGATGAACGGAATTACGGAGTATCCCCGGTTCCGCTGGGTGGTTTTTCTCGTCGTCTGCCTGGCCAGTCTCAGTATGCAGGCCGGAATGCTCGCGTATTCACCTTTGCTCGGCGTTATCGCCCAGGACCTGAAGATTCATCCCGGGGATGCCGCAAACTTTTTGGCCGTGTTTTTAATCACTGCTTCCATCAGCATCCTTTTGGGCGGTTACCTGAACATGCGGCTGGGCATGTGGGTTACCGTTTCCATAGGGCTGCTGCTTTCGGCCGTTCCGCCCGTGCTCCTTCCGTGGCTGGGGCACAGCTATTCCTCGGTCTTGTTTCTCCGTTTTATCCAGGGGCTGACAATCGGTTTGATTTTAACTTCCTGGTCTGTGATGGCCTCCCGCTGGTTCCCGCCCCACGAAAGAGGCCGGGCGGCCAGCATTCCCGGGGCGACGCAGTCGTTTGGCGGCATAGTCGGTGTTGTCGGCGCTCCGGCGCTGCTGCAGGCTACCGGGTCTTGGCAGAGCGCCATGGCAATTATTTCCGTCCTCGCCTGGGCGGCCCTGATTATTTTGGTGGTGACCGCTCTTGCCGGGCGTAAGTACGAACCCGCCGCCGGTCCGGCCACCGGTCACGAAGGCGGCGGGGGAGGATCGGTGAGAGAAGCCATGAGCTCGCCGCTGGCGTGGCTGGGGATCTTCATCACCTTTCTTACCGCGTGGATGTTTCAGGCCTTCACGGACCTGACCCCGGCCTACCTCGCGATCGACAAGCCGGTGGGCGTCGGCTACGGCCCGATGATGGCCGGCCAGCTGATGATCGTTGTCTTTATTGCCGGCACGATCGGGCCCTTCTTAACCGGTTTCCTCATCGACAAGACCTTCCGGGGAAGCTACATCCCAACGCTGGTAATCGGTTTCATTCTTTCGGCGGTATTCAGTTACCTGCTCATTTTCCCGGCGGTTTACAGCAACATTCCTTTGCTGGTAATCTGTCTGGCTCTGGCCGGGATGAGCACCCAGCTCCTTTATCCGTCCATTGTTTGCGCCATTGTCGCCTCCTACCCGTCCGGAATCGTTTCGGTGATGCAGGGGCTTTGGATGGGTCTGGGGGCCTTTGGCGGAGCGGCCGGGGTCTTTACGAACGGAAGAGTGCTGGCCATTACGGGGACTTATGCCCTGGCCCTGCAGCTGTTTCTTTTGATCGGCGCGGTCGGGCTGGTTCTCGTTTATTTCCTGAAGCGCCACGCCCGCAGCACCCTCACGGGCAGCGCCGAACAGCGGGCTGCGGGGGTTTGACGGCGCAGCGGGATTGCTTGGTTTGATTTTTGCCGGCGCCCGGCCCCGAAAGGGGCCGGGCAGTCTTCGGGGGGAAGTTTTGCCCGGAGGAGTGTAAGGAGGGGTGGGGATTGAGTTACGAAAACCTTTTTGACTTAAGCGGCCGCGTCGCTCTTATTACCGGGGCGGCAGGAGGGCTGGGCCGGGAAATAGCCCGGGGGCTGGCCGAATACGGGGCCCACGTCGCTTTTGCCGATCTTTTTCCGGAAAAGGCCGGGGAGGCGGTGGCGGCCGTTGCCGCCCTGGGGAGGAAAACCGGTACGTATAAGGTGGATGTAACGAAGCCGGACGAAGTCCTCCGGATGGTCAGCGATGTACACGAGGATTTCGGCCGGATCGACGTGCTTGTCAACGGCGCCGGGGTGAACAACCGCAAGCCGCTGGTTGAGTACACCCCTGAAGAGTGGAAGGAAATAATCGAAGTAAATTTGAACGGGACTTTTTACTGCAGCCAGGCGGTGGGCAAAATCATGCTCGCCCAGGGCGGGGGCAAAATTATCAACATCGGCTCGGTTTCCTCCCTGCTCGGCCACCCCCACCACGGCCCCTACGCGGCCAGCAAAGGAGGAGTGGCCTTATTGACAAAAGTAATGGCTGTGGAATGGGCGAGGACCGGAATTAACGTCAATGCGGTTTGCCCTGCTTATATCCGGACCCCACTTACGGCGGATTACCTGGCAGCCGGAGACCATTACCAGAAAATTGCAGCCACCATTCCGATGGGCAGGCTTGGCGAGCCTTCCGACATGGTAGGTGCTGTCGTCTTTTTGGCCTCAGACGCTTCAAACTTTGTGACGGGTCATTTGCTTCTGGTGGATGGCGGCCGCTGCGCCGATTAGCCGGTTGTTCCGGATGTCGTCCCGCCGGTCATTTTATTTCCGCAATTTCCACCTGGCCTACGACGACCAGCCGGGTGTTTTCTTTTTTCGCCCTGGTCGAACCGAGGCTGGCCAGGTTAATCAGATCGTTGATTGTATGGCGTTCGTTTCCCTGTCTGGCCCGGCTCCGCCTGCCCCCGGCGATTCCGGCGGAAGCGCTCAGCTTCAGGCCGTCCGGCCAGTGCCCCCCCGCCAGCGAGTTCAAGAGGGAAAGGCAGAGCGCCTTGGCTTCCGTCAGGGGCCGGGCGGTAACGACGGCGAATTCGTCCCCGGCGTAACGGCAGAGGTAGTCGGTTCCTTCCTGGACCGTCCCCCTGAACAGTTCGGCCACCTGCTGGAGGATAAGGTCTCCCGACACGTGCCCCAGCTCTTTGTCGATCATCCCGAAATTGTCGATGTCAATGAAGATTAAAGCTATTTCTTTCCCCTTGCGCAGCAGAGTCAGCGCACCGTAGTAAAGGTATTCGGCGCGGTACAGCCCGGTGAGGACGTCTACTCTTTTCCCAAATTCCATGAGCAGCAGGGATTTAGTCGCCACCCCGAGAAGCCTGCCTTCCCGGGCGACGACGACGTGCTCTATGCCGTACTTATCGACGACGTCTTTCGTTTCCCAAAGGGAATAATGAGGAGGAACGGTAATGACCTCTTTCGTCATGGCGTCGGCGACGAGCCTGTTGGGGTGGCTTTTGCGCACGTCCCGCGAAGTGATGATCCCCACCAGAAAACCGTCGTCAACAACCGGCAGGCCGCCGATTTTAAACTTTTCCATTATGTCCGCCGCTCTGCCCACGCTAAAATCGGGAGGAACCGTCAGAGGATCTTTCACCATTATGTCCGCCACGGTAATCACGAAAGGCTCACTACCTTGCTGACCTGGATGGTTGCGTTCACGTAGACCTTTATTACCATTCCCTCGGTGGCTATTCTGGAGCTTTCCTCGAGGATGACGGGGAAAAGGTTTTCTTTAGGAATGATTTTGAGAATTGACTTTCTCACCACTGCCGCCTCGAACAGCTCGTGATCAAGGGGGAAGATTTCGTACTGGTCGGGGGACAGGGCGTCTGCCATTCTCCGGGCGGCCTCCGGCCCGATCGGCGCCTTCCTGCCGATCAGGAGCAGGTCCTGCATGGGCGGGAATTCGAACTCGGAAAGGCGCAAATTTATTTCCGCCTTCCTGACGAGGCCGGGCTCTGGTGGTCCCGGCTTGCTGGCGGGCATCAGGAAAACACCTTCCTTGAAAAATAATGAAGTCTGATATAATCATAATCAAGATAAGTTTTGGGATAATATTTTCCCGAAAATAGTTTAACAAAAAAAATTGTAAATATCTACATTGTTCGGCAAAAAAATTAAAGTAAAATGAAAAGAGGTAAGGGCCGGAAGAACCGGCCCTTCAGGGCTTTACCACCGTCCGTTTTGGACCTTCAGGTGAGCTTACTCTGTTTTTTCAGCGGCGGGCGGGCCGGGAGGACGAAACCCCCTAAACCCCTTGTGCAGAGGAGCGTTCTGGATCCTCTGGATCATCTCGTCGGCCTTTTCCTGCGTTATCTTGCCGTCCTTCACCGCCTGTTGAACGGCCTGAATCTTGAGCTCTTTCATTTTCTGTTGCAGTTGTTCCACGGTCATGCCCTGCTGCTGGGCGATTTCGTCAATTCTTTTTCCTTCCTTCAGCTGAGCTTGCAGTTCGTCCTCGCTCATGCCCAGGGCCTGAGCCAGCATTGCGGCGTTGGCGCCCTTTCCCTCCTTGGGGCCGAACTGCTTGTGGCCGAAGAAGGGGCCGAAGAACAACCGGTCATTTTGCAGCCGTTCCTTGATTTTAGCCGCCTGGTCCTGGGTTATCTTCCCCTCGGCAACGGCTTCGTCAACCATTTGCTGCTGCGTTTGCTTAAGGGCTTCCGTTACCTTATCCTTGTCTAAGCCGAGATTGGCCGCAAACTTTTCCAGAAAGGTCTGGAAGAACTGGGGCACCTTGTCCGTGTTCGCGCCGGAAGCGTTTTGCGCCAGGGCGATTCCCGTAAAGAGCACGGTTAAAACAAACGTAGCTACTGCCGCCAAAAAGATTTTTCTTTTCAACGTACTCCTCCTTTCAGGTTAATGTGTCCTTTGGTTTTTAAGAAACTGCACGGGCAAGCACTTTTTGCTTTCGCACCACCTCCCGGGATCGAGAGTCTTTTGGGGGGATTTCCGGCGCCCCTTGATTTAATTAAAACAAAAAAATGTTGCGAAACAGGGAACGTTTTGTGGCAAATTCGTTAAAGGTTTGTAAACAATTTTTACTCGTACCGCAGCGCCTCCACCGGGTTCAGCGACGCCGCCCGGCGGGCCGGGTAGAAGCCGAAAAAGACGCCCACCCCCGTGGCGAACAGTACCGAAAGAAGAATGGCACCCAAAGATATGGACGTGGACCACCCGGCAAAGACGGTGATCAGAAAGCTGGCGGCCACCCCGATGGCGATGCCTATTATCCCCCCGGAGAGGCTCAGCACGACCGCTTCCGTCAAAAACTGCAGGAGGATCGCCCGCTCGGTGGCGCCCACCGCCATGCGGATGCCGATTTCCCTGGTCCGCTCCGTGACCGAAACCAGCATGATGTTCATGATCCCGATCCCCCCGACGAGCAGGGAGACTGCCGCCACCCCGGCCAGCAATGTGGTCATCACGCCGGCGGCGGTCTGGGCCGCTTCCAGCACGGCGGCGAGGTTGCGGACGGTGAAGTCGTTTTCGGCGTTCGCCGGCAGCCGGTGGCGCTCGCGCAAAAGCGCGGTGATCGGTTCCGGCAGGCGCTCCAGATCGGCCTCCGTTACGGCCTGGACCCTTATGTTCTGAACGTTGCTGACGCCCAGCAGGCGCACCTGGGCGGTGGTAAGGGGGATGTAGATGACGTCGTCCTCGTCCCTGCCCATGGCGGAGGCGCCCGTCGGGGAAAGCACCCCGATGACCGTAAAGGCGATTTTGTTTATCCGGATGGTCTGCCCCACCGGGTCGGTGCCCGTGGAGAACAGGTTATCCACCACGCTTTTGCCCAGAACGGCCACGTTGGTGAAGCTGCGCAGGTCCTGTTCGTCGAAAAACTGGCCGTTTTCCACTTTCCGGTTGGCGATGAGCGGCATTTCCGGCGTGGTCCCCGTCACGCTGGTCACCCAGGTCTGGCCCCCCCAGGAGGCGGTGCCCCGGGTGTTGATTTCGGCGGTTGTCCTGGCCACGCCGGGAAGGCGCGCGATGGCCCGGGCGTCGTCCAAGGTGAGGGTGTTGACCGTGCCCCCGGCCCCGCGCACCTGCGCGCCGGCAGCCCCGGGGAAGACCATCAGAAGGTTGCTGCCCATCCTTTGCATCTGCGCGCTGATCCGCTTTTCCGCTCCCTGCCCCAGGCTGATCATGATGATTACCGCCGCCACCCCGATCACGATGCCCAAAACGGTGAGCAGGGAGCGGGCCTTGTTCGCCTGCAGGGCGACAAGGGCTTCGCCCAGTAAAAATTTAAAACTCGTGCGCATCTTTTTAAAATGCTCCTTTTTAATTTTTCGGCGTAAAGCCTTTGCCCGTGCTTTTTACGCAGTTCTCTAAAAGCGGCTTTTCCAGGGCTTTTTCAGGCGGCTTTAAGTATTTGCCCGGCTAAAGGCGACCCAGCTCTTCTTCGGCGCTCCTCGGTTTTTCCACGCGTTCTTCGCCGGTGATTACCCCGTCCCGCAAGCGGATGATCCGCTCGCAGAAGGCCGCCAGGGAAGGATCGTGGGTGACCATGACGACGGTTACCCCCGTTTCCCTGTGCAGCTCCTGGAAAAGAGCAAGCACTTCCAGGCCGGTGCGGCTGTCCAGCTGGCCGGTCGGCTCGTCGGCCAGCAGGAGCACCGGGTTGTTCACCAAAGCCCTGGCGACGGCCACGCGCTGCTGCTGGCCCCCCGAGAGCTGGTTCGGGAGGTGGTGCTCGAAACCGGATAAGCCCACCCGGGCCAAAAGGGAGGCCGCCCTTTCTTTTCGCTCGGCGGCGGGGACGCCCGCGTAGAGCAGGGGCAGCTCCACGTTCTTTTGGGCGGTGGCCCTGGCCAGGAGGTTGAACTGCTGGAAGACGAAGCCTATCCTGCGGTTGCGCTGTTCCGCCAGCTCGGTTCTGGAGAGCGCTCCGATGTCCTTTCCGTCTAAACGGTAGGACCCTTCGGTGGGCAGGTCGAGGCAGCCGATGATGTTCAAAAGGGTGCTTTTGCCGGACCCGGAGGCGCCCATGACGGCCAGCATTTCCCCCCTGCGGACGGCCAGGTCGATCCCCCTTAAGACGGGGACGGTTTGGGTGCCCAGGTAGTAATCTTTTTTGATGCCGGCGAGCTCCACCAGAGGCGTCACCGGCGGCCACCCCCGCCGGGAGGGGGCCCCGGGAAGAATGGCGAGCCTGTCGTTCTCGTCGTTGACTGCGTTGTTCCCGCCCCTTTCTGCCCGGTGACGACCAGTTCCCCTTCCGTCAGGCCGGCGGTTATCTCCACCGCCTGGTTGTTACTGATCCCCGTCTGAACCGGCCGCAGCTCAAGCTGCCCTTTGTTGAGGACGAGCACCACGCCCTGGTTCTGCGTAGAAGCGCCCGGCAGCTTAAGACTTCTTGCCGAAGCGTAACTGCGGGCGAAGCTCAAGGCCTGCCTGGGGACGCTCAGCACCTTGCTTTTGGCTTCCTTGACGATTTCCACGTTGCAAGGCATCCCGGCTTTTAAGCCGGCGGTGTCCCCCTCGATCTCGAGCAGGACTTCGTAAAACTGCACGTTGGACACGGTGATTGCCTGCGGCGACACGGCGCTCACCCGGGCAAGGAACTTTTTGTCCGGAAAGGCGTTGACCACGAAGGCCGCCTTCTGGCCGACGGCCACCTGGCCGATGTCGGCCTCGTTGACCTGGGCGCGCACCCTTAACTTTTTGCTGACCACGCTGAGCAGCGGGCGGCTGGTGTTGTCCGACCCGCTCACCGTGACGCCGGTGACCCGCTGGCCGACGGTGGCGTTGACTTCGGCGACGATCCCGTCGAAGGGAGCGAGAAGGCGCGTGGCTTCCTGGTTGCTCTCCGCCAGGCGGACCTGTGCTTCCGCCGCCTCCACGGAAGCCCTCGCCTGCTCGATCTGTTCCGGGCGGCTCCCCGCCTCCGCCAGCTTTACCTTGCTCTGCGCCTGCTGCCAGCGGGAAAGGGCCGCCGCGTAACTGCTTCGGGCGTCGTCTAATTCTTTTTGCGTGGCCGCCCCCTCCTTAACGAGCAGCTCAAGGCGCTCCAGCTGTTTTTGGGCGGTGTCTTTGGCCACGCGGGCGCTTTCTTCCTCGGCTTTAAGCTGGGCGATCTCCTCCGGGAGGCTTCCGTTTTCCAGCTCGGCCAGCCGGGCCCGGGCGCTGCGTAGATTAGCCCGGGCCGAGGCGAGCTGGGAGAGCTGCTCCAAGTCCTCCTGGGCCATGAGAAGCTGCCCCTCTTTCACCTCCTGCCCCTGCTCCACGGCGACCGTCTTGACCGTGCCGGGGTTTTTGAAGGAAAGGTTCAGGCTCTGCACGGGTTCGACCGTTCCGCTGGCGGTAATCGTGACCGCCAGGTTGCCGGCGGTGACGGCGGCGGTCAGGTAGTCCGCTTTTTGCGCACTGATCTTTTTCTGCCAGAACCAGCCGCCGATGGCGACAAGAAGAATTAAGGCCGCGGCCAGGATGACGAAAAGTGACTTCCTCGGCTTGCTTTTCAGAATACGGCACCACTCCTGTCTTTTTAAAGGTTATTTTTAGGCCGGGGCAAGGGGCAGGGTGAAGCTGAAGGTGGAGCCGGCCCCCTCCCGGCTGCTGACCAGAACTTTGCCGCCGTGGAGTTCCACGATCTGCTTGACGATGGCCAGGCCGAGGCCTGTTCCGCCGAGGGCTCGGGAGCGCGATTTTTCCACCCGGTAAAAGCGCTCCCAGATGTGCGGCAGATCTTCTTCCGGAATGCCCGGTCCCTGGTCGCTCACGCTGATTGTGGCCTGCTGTCCGGAAAAAGAGGCCTGCATTTTGATTACCCCCTTAGGCGGTGAAAACCGGATGGCGTTTTGCACGAGGTTGATCAAAACCTGCTCGATGCGCTCTTCGTTTCCCGGCAGGGCGGGGAAACCGGGGGGTATTTCCTGTTCGACGCAAAGGTCTTTTTCTTCGAGCTGGGGTTTCAGCTTGAGCAGGACCCCGGCAAACAACTCGGGCACGTCGATGGAATTCAGGTCCCAGGTCACCTTGCCCGACTCCAGCCGCGCCAGGTCGAGCAGCTCGTTAATCAGGCGGCCCAGGCGCAGGCTTTCCTTGTGGATTACCTTTAAATATTCCGCCTGGACCGTCCTGTCTGCCGTCACCTCGTCAAGGAGGGCTTCGGTGAAGCCCTGGATGGAGGTAAGCGGGGTGCGTATTTCGTGGGATACGTCCGCAATAAAATCGCGGCGGAGCTGTTCCAGCTTCCTGGCTTCGGTAACGTCTTTGATGATCCCCACAGCCCCGTAGATGGCCCCGTCCCTGCCCCGGAGGGGGGCCACCAGGGCAAAAAGGATGCTTTTTTTACCGGGGAGCCTGCTGAACAGGCTCCTGCCCATCATTCGGTCACCTCGAACCGGTAGCCCTTCCCCCAGACCGTGGCTATGCAGTTCTTGTTCCCGGGATTTTTAAGTTTTTCCCGCAACCTTTTGATGTGGGTGTCCACCGTCCGGGAATCCCCGGGGTATTCGTAGCCCCAGACCTGCTCCAGGATCTGTTCGCGCGAGTAGACGCGCCGGGGGTGGGAGGCCAGGAACCACAGCAGGTCGAACTCTTTCGGGGTGAGCTGGATTTCTTTCCCCCCGGCCTCCACCTGGCAGGCGTTCCGGTCGATCGACAGCCCCGGGAAGTGCAGGACGTCGTTTGAACCGCCGGCATGCTTCAGGCGGCGCAGGACCGCCTTCACCCTGGCCACCATTTCCCGGGGGGAAAACGGCTTCGCTATGTAGTCGTCGGCGCCCAGCTCAAGGCCGAGGATCCGGTCGGATTCCTCGCCCCTTGCCGTCAGCATGATGATGGGCACCGTCAACGTTTTTCTTATTTCCTTGCAGACGGTCCAGCCGTCCATTTTGGGCAGCATGAGGTCAAGAACAATCAGGTCAGGAACGGCAGACCGCACCATCGCAAGCGCCTTTTCCCCGTCTTCGGCCGTTTCGACCCGGTAGCCTTCCTTGCGCAGGTAAACGCTCACCAGTTCCCGGACGTGCTCATCGTCTTCTACTACGAGGACTGTTTCCACGGGGCGAACCTCCTGGTAATATTTGCCGCTTTATTTGCACAAACTTTATTTGCACTAAGTAATTTATACCAGGTTATTGTGACGATTTTGTGAACAAATTTCAAAAAAAAAAAAAAAAAAAAATGAATTAATCAGTTATAATCGTTTATTATTAGCATGTGAATAATACGTGACGTCAGGAATCCCGTTTTTTCAACCGAGAAATTTTAAGTCACAGTGATGTGGAGAGGTCAGGCTATTTTTTAAGCTATTTTAAACCGCCAAAAACAGACAAAAAATTTTAAATCCCGGAAGGATTTTCAAAAAATATGTCGAAGAAAATATTTCCAAAAAGGGGTGCCCAGGCTTGAAAAACCACT
>JBFLZY010000026.1:0-32849 GCA_040755975.1 Bacillota bacterium
TCGATATAAAAATTTATTAAATTTAAGCCAATTGTTATTGACTTTCGTCAACTATCTAATATATATTTAGTGTAGTGACTAATACTTTCCATCTGCATGACCTGTGTCTGGAGAGCGAGCCTGCTCTCGCCAATTTTCAGGTACGGACAATTTATTAAAAGGACGGGGGATCAAAAACGACTAACAAAAAAAGGGGGGGGTTGCCTTAACTAAAAAACAGTTAAAGAAGCTTTGCGAAGGACCTTTCATTTTTATTGATCAATTTGGAACAGGGGGGATATAGTGCCTAAGGTCGGTGTATATATCTGCCACTGCGGCGAAAACATCGCCGGCGCCGTAAACATCGGGGAAGCCGGGGAATACGCGAAAAGCCTTCCCGGCGTGACGGTGGTCAGAGATTACCTGTTCATGTGTTCGGACCCGGGGCAGGAGCTGATCAGGCAGGACATCAAGGAAAACCTGGTGGACCGGGTGGTGGTCGCGGCCTGTACGCCGCGCACCCACGAACCGATCTTCCGCAAAACGGTGGAAGACGGCGGACTGAACAAGTACCTCCTCGAAATGGCCAACATTCGCGACCAGGACAGCTGGGCCCACTGGGCTGACAAAGAGGGGGCCACGGCCAAAGCAAAACGGCTGATCGCCAGCGCGGTGGCGAAAGCGAATTTACTGGAACCCTTGCAGGACAGATTCGTCGAGGTCACCGGGGCGGCCCTGGTTATCGGCGCCGGGGTAACGGGCATGTTCGCCGCCCTCGATCTGGCCAACATGGGCCACAAGGTGTACCTGGTGGAAAAAAACCCCTCGGTCGGGGGCAACATGGCCAAACTGGATAAAACCTTTCCCACCAACGACTGCTCGGCCTGCATCCTCACCCCGGTGATGGTGCAGATCGGAACCCACCCCAACATTGAACTGCTTACCTATGCGGAAGTCGAATCCGTTGAAGGCTCCATCGGCAATTTCAAAGTGAAAGTCAGAAAAAAGCAAACCTACGTGGACTGGGACAAGTGCACCGGCTGCGGCGACTGCGTCGACGCCTGCCCGGCCAAAGCCTCCAACGAGTTCAACGAAGGGATGGACAAACGGAAGGCCATTTACATCCAGTTCCCCCAGGCGGTTCCTAAAAAAGCCGTCCTCGACCCGGACAGCTGCATCAACTGCGCCAAACGGACCATCGGCACTCAGCCCAGAATTCACTCCGTTACCGGGGAGCCCATCCTCGCCCACTGCGAGAAGGTCTGTAAAACGGGTGCCTGCGACCGGTCGGTGGCGTACGATCCCGCCGGCGAGGTGGTGGAGCTGAATGTGGGCACCATTATCACCGCCGCCGGCTATAAAGCTATGGATAAGACCCCCTTCAAGGAATATTCGCCGCAATCACCCAACGTGATCACCGCCCTGCAGCTGGAGCGCATTCTGTCGGCCACCGGCCCCACCGAAGGAGATTTGAAGCGCCCCTCGGACGGCGAAAAACCCGCGACGGTCGCCTTCATTTCCTGTGTGGGCAGCCGGGACGAAAACTACCATCCCTATTGCTCCAAGGTCTGCTGCATGTACATGCTCAAGGAAGCCCGCCTGATCAAGGAAAAATATCCGGATACGAACGTCTACATCTTCTTCATCGACGTGCGCACCGGCGGCAAAGATTTTGAAGAGTACTACGACTACTGCCGGACCCTCGGCATCCGGATTACCCGGGGGCGGGTGGGTGCCGTGGACGAACTGGCCGGGGACCGGCTGCGGGTGCGCGCCTACGACGTTGATATGGGCGCTCCGGTAGAACTGGAAGCCGATCTCGTGGTCCTGGCCACCGCCATCGAACCGGCGCCGGGGCTGTCCGAACTGGGTCGCAAACTGGGCATTAACTGCGGCGCGGAAGGCTTCCTGAAAGAACTGCACACCAAGCTGTACCCCGTTGAAACGGCGGTCAAAGGGATTTATATCGCCGGCTGCGCGCAGGGGCCGAAGGACATTCCCGAATCCGTAGCGCAGGCCCGGGCCGCTTCTTCGGCAGCGGCGGTACCCCTTACCCTGGGCAAGGTCGTCGTCGAGCCGCTGATTTCCGAAGTGGACCGGGAGAAGTGCAGCGGATGCGGAATCTGCGTGCCGCTCTGCCCGTATTCGGCCATCAGCCGTACCGAGTTCGAAGGCAAGCCGCGGGCTAAGATCGACGAAGCCCTGTGCGCTGGCTGCGGTGTTTGCGCGGCCGCCTGCCCGTCGGCGGCGATCACCCTCCACGGGTTCACTTCCGCGCAAATCCTGGCGCAGATCGAAGCTTTAACTGCCGGCACGGGAGGTGCTGCCTATGTCTAACCAGGCCCAAGCGCAGGTTATTAATCTTTCGGAAGCCGAAACGGGGTTTGCCCGGGAAATCGCCGAACTAGGCGGCGAGGAAATCTTCAAATGCATCCAGTGCGGCAAATGCGCCGCCGCCTGCCCGATGGTGCTGGCCGGTTTCCCCTTTTTCAACAAACGGCTCATTCAAGCCATCCTGATCGGCGCAAGGGAAATGCTGCTGGACGACTCCTCCATCTGGGCCTGTCAGTCCTGCAACCGGTGCACCGAGATTTGCCCCCGGGAAGTCAGACCGTTCGAAATCATGCTGGCCATGCGGCGGGTGGCGGTACGGGAATTCGCCCTGCCCACCCTGGCCATCGAGGGCTTAAAGTCACTTTACGACGTCGGTCACGGGGTCTACCTGAAAGAGGCGTGGCAATCCAGAAACCGGGTCGGGCTGCCGGAAAAGCCGCCGTCAACGGTCGCGTTCCCGCAGGCATTGCAGGAAGTGCAGGCAATTATGCGGAAAACGGCGCTGGCCGACCTGGGGATTATCCCCATGAGCGAGGCCGGCGTAACCGAAAGGTGTGAGGTGTAGCCAATGAAAGTAGGGTTTTTTGTGGGCTGCAACACGGCGTTTAACCGGCCCGACCTGGAAAAGGCGGTGCGGTACGCGTTTCCGGCGCTGGGCATCGAGCTGGACAACCTGGACGGCCAGTCCTGCTGCCCCACCTGGGGCACCCTGCCTTCCATCGACCTGGTGGGCTGGTGCGCTTTGGCCGCCAGGAATTACGCCCTGGCGGAAGAAAAGGGCCTGGACATGGTCACCGTCTGCGGCAGCTGTTACGGCAGCCTGGCCGAAACCAGGCACAAGATGCTCACCCACCCGGAAATCAAAGCACAGGTGAACGAAATCCTCAAGGACACGACCGGGAAAGAATTCAAGGGCACCAGCAAGATCAGGCACGCGGTTTACTACCTGTATAAAGAGGTAGGGCCGGAAAAGATCGGGGAGGCCGTCAAACACCGGCTGGACGGGTTGACCATCGCGGCCCAGCCCGGCTGCCATTCCCTGTGGCCCAGCGAAGCGTATACAGATCCGGAGGAGGATACGTTTCACCCCCGGGTCCTGCGGGAAATGTGCGCCACCTTCGGGGCCTCGGCTCCGTACTACAGCCGGCTTATCGATTGCTGCGGAATGGGCGGCATGCGGAGCACCGACATGGATAAGTCCTTTAAGCTGGTGCGGACCAAGCTCCTTTCCATGAAAGAAGAAATTAATCCCGACCTGATCGTGACGACTTGCAGCTCCTGCCTGATCCAGTTCGACACCGCGCAGGAATTCCTGCAAAAGGACCGCTTGCTTGATTTCGAGATCCCCGTCCTCCACTACATGCAGCTGCTGGCGCTGTGCCTGGGCGCCGACCCGCAGCAGGTGACCGGGCTGGCGAAGACCGGGGTGGACCGGGTCGTGAACAGGATTTTGGGGGGATGAAGATGAACGATTGGAAGCCGAACATCGTGGTTTTTGCCTGCAACTGGTGCACCTATCAGGGGGCCGACCTGGCGGGGAGCCTGCGCTACCAGTACCCGGCGACCGTCAACATCGTCAGGGTGCCCTGCAGCGGGCGGATCGAGCCCGAGTTTATCGTCACCGCCTTAAAAAACGGCGCCGACGGCGTTTTCGTCGGCGGCTGCCACCCGGGGGATTGCCATTACAAGGAAGGCAATCAGAAAGCTATCCGGAGGTTCAACCTCCTCAAAAGGATCCTCACCGGCCTGGGCCTTGAGCCCGAAAGGGTGAGGCTGGAGTGGATCTCCGGTTCGGAGGGGAAGCGCTTTGCGGAAGCTATGGCAGAGTTTGATAAAACGATTCAGGAAATCGGACCAAACCCCATCGGGAGGGATGCCCATGCCTGAGAAACTGAAGCTGGCTTACTTTCTTTCCGGTGGGTGCGGCGGCTGCGACATGGCGGTGGTGGATCTGTCGGAAACCCTGGTGGAGGTGCTGCCGCTTCTGGAGGTGGTCTTCTGGGCGCCCACCGTGGCCGACGTCAAATACAAGGATCTGGAAGCCATGCCCGACAAGTCCATCGACGTGGGCCTCTACTCCGGAATGGTGAGGCTGAGCGAACAGGAGCACATCGCCAAAGTGCTGCGCCAAAAGTGCAAGGTCCTGGTGGCCTACGGCGCCTGCGCCGCGCTGGGCGGCATCCCCGGGATGGGGAACCTGCACAGCAAAGAGGAGATTTTCCAGACAGCCTACTTTGATACCTACAGCACCGACAACCCGGACGGGGTCACGCCCCAGGCCAGGTGCGTGGTGGACGGCAAGTACGAGTTGACCCTGCCCGAATTTTATGGTTTCGTACGGTCCTTAAACCAGGTCGTGGACGTCGATTATTACCTGGGCGGCTGCCCGCCGCACCATTCCTTTGTGGGGCAGGCGGTGCTGGCCATCCTGGAGGGCAAGCTCCCCCCGCCCGGCTCCTGGATCACCGGCGGCAAGGCGGTGTGCGACGTCTGCACGCGCAATCCCGCCGAAAAGGATGAGGAGAGGGAGCTGATCAAGGCGGTCAAGCGCACCATCGACGGGAGCCCGGAGGAAGGCAAGTGCCTGCTGCAGGAAGGATACCTCTGCCTGGGAGCGGTTACCCAGGGCGACTGCGGAGCACTTTGCCCGAAGGTGAACATCCCCTGCCGCGGCTGCGGCGGACCCCTTCCCGGCGTGAAGGACTTCGGCCTGCGGGCCGTTTCCGCCATCGCCGCCTCGCTGGAAAAGGAAGAACTGGTCGAGCAGATCGAAAGCCCGGTGAAGCTGTTCTACCGCTATGCGTTGCCCGCTGCGACGCTGGGCAAGAAGGTAAAGTAAGGGGTGAAGGCATGAAGAGGATCGAAATTAACCCGATGACGAGACTGGAGGGCCACGGGAAAATCACCATTTTCTTGGACGACCAGGGCAACGTCGACAATGCCTTCTTCCAGACTGTGGAATTGAGGGGATACGAACGGTTTTTAACCGGGATGCCCATTGAAGAGGTGCCCCGGACGGTTTCCACCATTTGCGGGGTCTGCCGGGCCGTGCACTACACGGCTTCGGTCAAGGCGGCCGACGCCGTCTACAAGACGGAGCCGACCCCGACGGCGAAAAAAATCCGGGAGCTGTTTTTAAACGCCCACTACGTGGAGGACCACTGCGCCATCCTGTACGCCCTGGGCTTCCCGGATTTCGTCGCGGGGCCGACCGCAAACCCGGCCGTGCGGAACCTCATCGGGCTGATTCAGATCGTGGGGGCGGAAACCGGCAAGCTCGTTCTCAAGAAGCGGTACAGCGCGGTAAAGGTCCTGGAAATGCTCGGCGGCAAGCCCATCCACCCGGTGGCGGCGCTGCCCGGCGGCTGGTCCAAGCGCGTAACGGAAGAGGAAAGGAAAGAAATCCAGGAACTGGCCAAAGATATGGTGGAGCTGGGCCAGCTGACCCTCAAAGTGTTTGAAGACGTGGTCTTAAAGAACAAGGAGTACATGGAACTGGTCACGGGGGGCGTCTATAAGGTGGTCTGCAACTATATGGGCACAGTGGACGACCGGAACCGGGTGCAGTTCTACGACGGGACGCAGCGGATCGTCGACACCAACGGCAGGGAGATCGGGCGCTTCCAGGGGAAGGAGTACCTGGAATACATCGCCGAGCGCGTCCTGCCCTGGAGCTACCTGAAGATGCCCTACCTGAAGAAGATCGGCTGGAAGGGCGTGGTGGACGGCGACGGGACCAGCCTGTACAGCGTCGGGCCGCTGGCCAGGTTCAACGCGGGGGACGGGATGGACACCCCGCTGGCCCAGGAAGCTTACGAAAAGATGCTGGCCGCCTTCGGCAAAAAGCCCGTGCACAACACCCTGGCCTACCATTGGGCCCGGGCCATCGAGCTTTTGAACGCGGCGGAAAAAGTACAGCAGCTGGCGGCGGACGAGAGCATCACCGATCCAGACGTCCGCGCCGAACTGGGCAAACCCGAGGAAGGCGTGGGAATCATCGAGGCCGTGCGCGGTGTCCTCATCCACCACTACAAGACGGATGACCGGGGGATCGTGCAGGAAGCCAACCTGATCGTGGCCACCACCCACAACAAGGGGCCCATCAACGTGGCCGTCCGGCGGGCCGCCCAACACTTCATCAAAAACGGCCGGGTGGACGAGGGCATCTTGAACCTGGTGGAAATCGCCTACCGGCCGTACGACATCTGCCTGGCCTGCGCCACCCACACCCTGCCGGGGAGGATGCCGGTCCAGGTGGACATTTACGACCACTGCGGAGAACTGTATAAAACCCTGAAAAATTTTTAACTGGTTAAACCAGAGAGGACACATAGAATTGGGAGAACCGGGAGTTTAAAGGTTTTAAAAATAACCGGTTAGAATAACCGGCCATGATGGCTCCCTGGTGCCGCTTTCGCGGCACCGGAGCCTTTTTATCCCTAAATAATCAGAGGATGACAACTGGCTGGCGAAAAAAGTTAATTTTTGTGCCTGGCACCATTTTAACTTATGATAGGTGATTTTATGCGCACCATCGTGATCGGCATCGGCAATCCGGTTTTGCGGGACGATTCCGTGGGCATCAAGGTGGCCCAGCAATTTGAGGGACTGGTGGACACTGAGATATTGATGGCCACGGATTTCAAAGTGCTCGATAAAATCCTGGGTTACGAACGGGCCATCATTGTAGACGGCGTGCGGTTGGGGAACGAGCCCGGGACGGTGCTGGAATTCAACGCGGACGATCTCTTTTTCACCGGGACTTTCTCCGGCACCCACAACCTCAGCCTGCCCACCACCATCAAAATCGGCTACGAGCTGTTCGGCGCCGAAATGCCGAAAGAGATCAAAATCATCGCCATCGAAATCGAAGACGCCGCCACCTTCGGCCGGGAATGCACACCCGCGGTGGAAGCGGCAATCCCGGAGGCGGTGGAGCGGGTGTGGCGCTCCCTGGACGGCAGCGGCACTTAAAGAATAGGATTAAGCAATAAGTGGCAGTTCAGTCTCAGTTGATTAAAAAATCTTATCCAGTTCAATCGTTAGACCAGGCAAAACCTTTGAAGTTAAAACCGGTTCACGGCCCCGGGCATAAACGGCGGGAGAAGCTTCCTCCCCAGCTTCCAGGTCAAATACTTCGATTACCTGCGCCGCGGTATTCACCAGCCAGAGCTCCCGCACCCCGCTCCGGGCGTAGAGCTTTTTCTTGATGGTCCGGTCCCGCATGCCGGTAGAAGGGGAAAGAATTTCCACGATCAAATCAGGCGGTCCCTGGATATTTTCTTCAGTGACAAGGTTGGCGCGCTCGCTGGAGATGAACATAATATCCGGCTGGACTACGTCGTAAGGGGTAAGAACCACATCCAGGGGAGCGTAGAAAACCTCCCCCAGCTTTCTTTCGGCGACAAAGCTACGCAGAAGATCCGCTATCCTGGCAGCCACCCGCTGGTGAATAACGCTCGGCGAAGGAACCAAATAAAAATCCCCCCCGATTAACTCCGCACGTTTATCTTCCGGCAAGAGGCAGTAGTCCTCATAATTAAACAGAAGGTGTTCTTTCCTTTCAGAGAGCCTGCCCATCAGGATCACCTCTGGTTATATTATACAGTCCGTTTTTTCGGGGTGTCAAGTTCGCACCAGTTCCCGAATAACTAATCTGCAAGATACCCGTTTAACCGGACGAATTTGAACTTCGGGGATACCACTGGCCCGCATGAATTTCACCCCGAGCAGATATGTTTTACACCCGGGAAAGAAAACCCTTCGGGAACCGTGTCGAAAATTGTCGCAGGCAAGAAAAAAGCCGGATCTACCCCCGGCTTTCTCAGCGTTTTTCGGTGTGCATATATACTCCCGACGCCTTTGGATTTGTTTTTCCGCCACCTCCAGGTTTCTTTCACTCCACCAAGAAACGACCGGCCAATTTAACCATGTCCCGCATCATACCGGTTATGTTTTCCACAGTTTCCATTATGCCGCTGGCGGCCGACTTAGTTTCAACGGAAGCCGCGGAAACGGTTTCCATAGCCTGCGCTATTTAGTTCATCAGCACGGGCAATTCCCGCAACCTGGAAAGAAAATCGTTCAGTAAGCCGGTAGCGTTTTCCAGTTCGCTTCGTAAAACCGCTATTTCATCCGAACCGGAACGCATAAAAAACCTTTTCTGCAAGAATGTCCCCGACCACACGGCGGATTTCCTTAGCAGATGCTGACGACTGGTTTGCCAGTTCCCTTACTTCAGCACCTTCAAATTGGAAATATCCCCAAAGTCTTTTTTTCATAAAACCTTTCTTCGTGGAGACATTAATAATAGAATAAACGGTTATAAGAAGGCCAGGTGTTTTCGCAAATGCCGAAAATCAAAGACAGGATGATTCTCGGCGTTATCGCCGGTCTCGGAGGAAACGCGGCTAAATTGCTCATTTGCGCTTTGCTCAAGCGCGCCAAGTGGGTTGAAAGCATGGGCCCGGAGCGGGCCGCCGGGATGCTCGTCAGCCCGCACAGGGTCACACAGCCGGAAGGAAGGGTGGTCGGGTTCCTGGCTGACGGAGTGATCGCCTGCATGCTCGGAATTGCCACAGTGTATGCGCTATCCATAATGGGCAAAGACAAGGCCGTAATCAAAGGCGCGATTGCCGGAAAAATGATGTGGACAACCCTCTACGGAATGCTCGGAAACCTTGGGGCCACGAAAATTGAACCCGTTTCTCCTAAAACGGTTTTAAGCGAGTTTCTGGGTCACACGGCTTTCGGGGTCCTAACCGCATGCCTTGCCGCAGGTCTAGGAGACCCCGGTCTTTTTGACGGAAGGATACCTTTGGGCGCAAGTTCTTTCTTCATCTCTAAAAAAGAGGGCGCGATAAACGGTTAATTTACCAAGGCATATCATAGCTAATTCCGGTCGCTTAAAACAGACCTCGGGGTGCGACCGGTTTATCACCAAATCGCCGAGCGGACAAAAGCGCATTTATTTATTTCGGTTTTGGCTTACCACCTCCTGATCAGCATTGAGCACGCCTTGCGCAGCCATGGCGATCACCGCCGCTGGTCAACGATTCCTTTTTCGGCCGGGGATTAAGCTCAGTTCAACACATTGTAAAGCAAAAGAACGGTATCTCGAAAAAAGTTTCGATTACCGAAATAAGATATTTTACCCAGGAATCTGTTTACCGGCCACGGCCACCATGGCCTGGCCCAGAGAGAGGCCGCCGTCGCCCGGGGGGACCTGGTGGTGGCGGTAGACGGTGAAACCGTGGTTCTGGAGAACGTACTTCGCCGCTCCAGTCAAGTAGCGGTTCTGCCAGGTGCCGCCGCTCAAAACGACCCGGGAAAGGCCGGTTTTTTCCCGGATGCGGCGCGCCGCTTCCACCACCATGGCGATCACGGTGTCGTGAAAACGTTTAGCGATGACCGGAGCGGCAACGCCGGCTTCGAGATCGGCAAGGACCTGCGTGAACACGGGGGCGGGGTCGATTACCACCCCTTGAAAGTCAAAGGGGTATGGCTGCAGGTCAACGGAAAAAACGGGGGCGCTTCCGGTTGGAGGGGAAACGCTGCTGGAAAAAACGGGGGTGCCAACGGGGAAAGCGCAGGCACTGACGGGCTCGACCGGTGCGGAGGGAAACCAGGGTACCAGACTGCCCAGCGTGGCCGCCGCCTGCCCCTCGTAGGTGTTCTCCAAACACAGTCTCAAAAGGGCCGCCACGGCGTCGAAAAACCGCCCGCAGCTGGAAGCCGGCGGAGCATTCAAACCGCCGGCGAGCATTTTTTCCGCAAGCGCCAGTTCCCGCCCCCGGTCGCCAAAAAAACGCCGGGCTGCTTCTTTTCCTTTTTCCCCCAAAAAAGTAACCAGATAGGCCGCGGCGGTCAGCCAGGGGTTCCGGACGGCCCGTTCGCCGCCGGGCAGGGGGACGTAGGCCAGGTGGAATTCCCGGTGAAATTCCCGGTAGTCCCCGCGCATCACTTCAAACCCCCAGAGGCGTCCGTCCAGGCCGTAGCCGGTGCCGTCCAGGATAATCCCGATCACTTCTTCGTTGAGGCCGTTTTCCGCCATACAGGAAGCCAGGTGGGCGTGGTGGTGCTGAACGCCGGGGTGCCGCCGGATGCCCAGCCTTACCGCCAGCTTGCCGGCCAGCCGGGCGGACTGGTATCCGGGATGAAGGTCGGCGGCAACCACCTGCGGTTTTATCCCGACCAGCCGGCAAAAGTTTTCGATGCTTTGCTCCAGATTTTCCTGCCCCTCCAGGAGATCCACTTCGCCGATGTGCTGGCTCAAGTAAGCTTTCCCTTCGCCGAGCAGGCAAAAGGTGTTTTTCATTTCCCCGCCGATCCCCAGCACCGCCGGTGCCCCAGGATCCGCCGGGACGGCCAGGGGCTGCGGCACGTACCCCCGGGAGCGGCGGAAAAACAGCGTTTCCCCGTCCACCACGGCGGTCACGGAATCGTCGCAGCGGTTAAGAATTTCCCGGTTGTGCAGCAAGAAATGATCGGCGATTTCCCCCAGTTCCGCCAGGGCCTGCCGGTTGTCCGTCACCAGGGGCAGGTCGCTTTTGTTCCCGCTGGTCATCACCAGCACGGGCGGCCCCGCTTGCAAAAGGAGCAGGTGCAAAGGAGTGTAAGGAAGCATTACGCCCAGGGAGTCCGCGCCGGGGGCCAGTTCCGGCGGAAGGGGGGAATCCGCCTTTTTTTGGAGCAGCACAATGGGCGCCGCCGGGGAGCGGAGGAGTTCGGCCTCTTCCACCGCAACGTAACAGTGGCGCTCCACGGTGGCGAGGTCCCGGCACATGAGCGCAAAGGGTTTGGCCGGGCGGCGCTTGCGCCGGCGCAGCTCCACAACGGCTTCCCGGTTGGCCGCGTCGCAGGCCAGGTGAAATCCGCCCAGCCCTTTGACCGCCAGGATGTACCCTTCTTTGAGCAGCATCCCCGCCGCCTCCGGCCAGTCTTTGCCCGCCGCCCGTGCCACGGGACGGCCCTCCCGGTCCGTCAGCTCCACCTGCGGGCCGCACGCCGGGCAGGCCACCGGCTGGGCGTGAAAGCGCCGGTCGGCGGGATCGTGATATTCCCGGGCGCAATCCGGGCACATGGCAAAGACGCTCATGGTCGTCCGGCGGCGGTCGTAGGGGAGCGCGCGGATGATGGTAAAGCGGGGGCCGCAGTTCGTGCAGTTGGTAAAGGGATAGCGGTAGTGGCGGTCGGCGGGGTCGGCCAGTTCCCGGCGGCAGTCCGGGCAGGTGGCCACGTCCGGCGGCGCCAGCACCTTCCCGTCCGCCCGGCCCCGGCTTTGCCGGATGGTGAAGTCTCTATCGCCCGCAGGCGGCAGTATCTGTTTTTCCACCCGGTCGATGCGGGCGAGCGGCGGCGGGCCGGCCGCCAGTTCCCGGACAAAAGCGGCGACCGCTTCTGCCTCCCCTTCAACTTCAATAATCACGCCCTCGCCGTCGTTGTATACCTTGCCGCCCAGGCGGTAAGCGCGCGCCAGATTAAAAACAAAGGGGCGAAAACCCACGCCCTGCACGGTGCCGCTTACTTTTAACCGGTAGCGTACGGCCTTATCCGGCACGGGATCGACCCCTTTCACCCCAGTTTACCTTAACCGCTCTCAACCTTGCTTAAATATTATTGTACACGTTTAACATATTCTTGGTAAAGGGGCGCCGGCCAATAGATCGAGGATCTTTGTGCCCCCCAAAGGGGTGCGGAGGTAAGCGTTGCCCTTTCCCGGTTTAACCTCCCCTGCAATGGCGGCCTGCCGGCCCAAAGGGTTGCTGCGCAAAACGGCCAGGGCCGCTTCTGCTTCCCGCGGGTCGACAACGGCCAGGAACTTGCCTTCGTTGGCCAGGTAAAGGGGGTCCAGCCCCAGCAGCTGGACTGCCCCCTGAACCGCCGGGGTCACGGGCAGGGCATCCTCCTCCAGCCAGATGTCCACCCCCGCCGCCAGGGCGATTTCCTTTACCGCCGTAGCCAGGCCGCCCCGGGTGAGGTCCCGCATTATTTTCACCGCCGGCGCCAGCACCAAAAGATCCGCGATAATGCGGTTCAGCGGAGCGCAGTCGCTCTCAATCCGGCCGTCTAAACCCAGGCCGTGCCTTTCGGCCAGCACCGCCATCCCGTGATCCCCCAGGGTGCCGTTGATCAGCACGCGGTCCCCCGGAGCCAGACGGTGGTAGCCCAGGTCGATCTGTTCCGGCCGCCACCCTACACCCGTGGTGGTAATGAAAAGTTTATCCAGATGCCCCCGCTCCACGACCTTGGTGTCTGCAGCCACAATTTCCACTCCCGCCTCCCGGCAGGCCGCGGCCATAGACGCGGCCACTTTTTCCAGGACAGCCAGCGGCAATCCCTCTTCAATCATAAAGGAGGCCGCCAGGTATTGCGGGTGTGCGCCGCTCACAGCCAGGTCGTTCACCGTGCCGCAGACGGCCAGCTTGCCGATGTCCCCGCCGGGAAAGAACAGGGGGCTGACCACAAAGGAATCGGTGGTTAAGGCCAGCCGTCCGCGGCCTCCGGGAAGCACCGCCGCATCCATCAGCAGTTTGAGCTCCTCACCGGAAAAGTATTTCCGGAACAGGCTGTCCACCAGTTCGCGGGTAAGCGCTCCGCCGTCGCCGTGGGCTAGAAGGATTACGGGGCCGTTTTGCGCGCTCGTAAGGATCACTTCCTTAATAATAGCGGGAATTTTAAATTAGACACCCATGCCGCTTTTTTCACGGCACCAACAGAGGATAAAAATTTCCGGCCCGCCGTTCGATTTGCCAGGAGCGACATATGCTATAGGCGCCGACAATATCAGTCGTCAGTCGTCAGATATGGGACATCGGAAGACTTCCTTTGAGACAAGTTTATGTTTCGCGCTCTGTTTCTGATGTCTGACGTCCGACGACCGACGACTGAATTAAGTCCGCTCGTAATGGTAATAGGCCGCACAGGCTCCCTCTGAGGAAACCATGCAGGGGCCGACGGGGCGGGCGGGCGTACAGCTCCGGGCAAAGAGGGGGCACTCCGGGGGAGTAAGCTTTCCTTTTAACATGTCCCCGCAGCGGCAGTCCGCGCGGGGCCGGGCGGCTTTTTTAGGCACCGGAAACCTGGCTGCCGCATCGTAGGTTACATAATCACTCTGCAGACAGAGCCCGCTCGCCGGAATTTCCCCCAACCCCCGCCAGGAAGCCGCCGTCACCCCGAAACACTTCTCCATGACCGCCCGGGCCTGCCGGTTCCCCTCTTCCTTCACCACCCGGGTGTAGCCGTTCACCACTTCCGGCGAGCGTTTTTCCAGCATATCCAAAAGAAAATAAATCGCCCCCAGAATGTCCAGGGATTCAAAACCGCTGACCACCGCCGGGATTCCGTACTCTCTGGCAATAAAATCGTAGGCCTGCCGGCCGATAATGGTGCTGACGTGGCCCGGCAGGATCAACCCGTCGATACCCAGGTGCGGGTCCGCCAGCAGCGCTTTGAGCGCCGGCGGCACCAGTTTATGCAGGCAAAGAATGCTGAAGTTACGCAGCCGCCGCCGGGCTGCCTCGATCAGGCAGAGCCCCGCCACGGGAGCCGTGGTTTCAAAACCGACACCGATGAAAACAACTTCTTGGTCCGACCTGCTGTCGGCCAGTTCCACCGCCTCCAGCGGCGAGTAAACAACCCGCACCCGGGCGCCCCGGGCCCTTTCCTCCTCCAGAGAAGAGGCGCTTCCCGGCACCCGCACCATGTCCCCGAAGGTGGCCATGGTCACACCCGGCAGTCGGGCCAGAGCGATGGCCGTATCCAGATCCTCCGCCGCGGTGACGCAAACCGGGCAGCCCGGCCCGCTGCGCAACTCCATGGTTTGCTTAAGCAGGCTGCGCAGCCCGCTGCGGGAAATGGCCACCGTGTGGGTGCCGCACACCTCCATAAAAACCGGCCGGCGCCCCAGGCGGCCGGCCAGACGTGCCGCCCGCTCGCTGACCCTGGCCAACAGCCTTTTGCCCAACGCCGGGTCGCCCAACTTACTCAGCAGCGGCACGGGAAAGCTCCTCCCAAAGGCGGATGCGCTCCAAGGCATCCTCCACGTCTACTTTTTCAATGGCGTACCCTGCGTGCACCAGCAGGTATTCACCGGGTTGCACCTCGCCCACCAGGTGGGTACCCACCCGGCGGCGCAGCCCGAAGGTTTCAATAATCGCCCAGGGCTCGCCGGAGATCGCCTCCACCACCTTGCCGGGAACACCCAGACACATCAAAACCACCTCGTTTCAGTCGTCAGCCGTCGGACGTCAAGGATCAGGATAAAAGAATTCCCCACGAAGTTGCCATGGCGATCGGCATTTCGCCATAAAGAAAATGGGAACAGGAAACCGCTCTAAATATTTATTTGAATCTTTTGTGTCTTTTGCGCCTTTGCGGTGAATTTAAAAAAGCTTAGGAGAAGCCCTTCCTTTCCGCCACCATTTTTTCCAGCCAGGCGACCCAGGCGGCCAGTCCTTCCCCGGTTTTTGCCGACGTTACAAAGATATCCAGTCCGGGATTAATCTTGTGCATTTCAGAACAGCAGCCGGCCAGGTCGAAATCGGTATAGGGGAGCAGATCGGTTTTGCTGATCACGACTGCCTGTGCTTCCCGAAAAACCGCCGGGTACTTGGCGGGCTTGTCGCTGCCTTCCGTTACGCTCAAGAGGGCCACCTTCCGGTGCTCCCCCAGGTCGAAAGACGCCGGACAGACCAGGTTGCCCACATTTTCGATGAAGAGCAGCTCGAGACCGGCCACGGGAAGCTCCGGCAGTGCCCGGGCGACCATCCGGGCATCCAGGTGGCAGATCCCTTCGGTATTGATCTGGACGACCGGTACGCCCTGACCGGCAATTCGCTCTGCGTCCCGGGTGGTGGAAATATCTCCCTCAATCACTCCGATAACCACCCTCCCCCGCAACAGGGCCAGGGTCTTTTCCAGAAGAGTGGTTTTTCCGGCTCCCGGAGAACTCAGCAGGTTCACCACCGCCACTCCATGCCGGTCAAAAATCCCTCTGTTTTGCTGCGCCTGATCGGCGTTGGCCCGCAGCAGATCCCGGGCAAGGATCACTTTCAACGAAAACTCCTCCCCAGAAAATATACATTATCTTCCAACGTCCGGCCTCCGATGACTGACGAACGATAAGAGCAGGTACAAAGGCAACAGGCACAAAGACACAAAGTAAATATGCTTATGCAGTCCCTTTGTACCTTTGTACCTTGGCACCTCTGTGCCTTTGTCCTTAGTGCTTTTGTGCTTTTGTGTTCTTAACCTCTATTTTTCATGCTCCCGGTGCGCCCCGCAAACTACTCTCCTTCGTAATAGTCTATAAAAAGTTCCCTGCCCTGCTTCAGGAAAAGTTGTCGCGAACCGCAGCGGGAGCAATCCGCGGGCAGCCATGGCGAACCGGCAAATTCCCCCCCGCAGTCCCGGCAGCCGTAAAGAACGGGGCGGGTCTCGATTTCCAGCACCCCCCCGGCACAAATAGTGTCCTGGGAAAGCGCCCGGAAGGCAAAATCAAGGGCGTCCGGCAAAGCGCCGTGCCCCTCGCCCACCACCAGATGAACCCGCTTGACCCTGGTGATTCCGTTGGCGGCGGCACTCTCCAGAACAATCTCCAGCAGGTTTTGAATCAGGGAAGCTTCGTGCATCATCATCCTTCTTCTATCCTGATGATTTCCCCTGTCGGCCCATCCGGACCCAATTCAATTATACCGTAGGAATTATAAAGGGCAAATCGCCGATCGGTGGGACTGCCCGGGTTAAAGAAAAGAACGCCGTCCCGGACTTCGTTGCGCGGGCGGTGGGAGTGGCCGTACAGGATCACGTCCACCCCCGGCAGGGCGGCGGCGACTCTGGTCTCGAGGCCGGCGGGAGGACCGTCCCCGTGGATCACTCCAATTTTCCACCCGGCCGCCTCGAAAGTTACCCGGGCAGGGAGCTTCCGTTTCAGTTCTCCCGAATCCATGTTTCCGTGGACGGCAATCAGTTCGCCCAGTTTCTGAAACTCAACGTAGGCGGAAAAAATCTCGAAATCTCCGCAATGGACGATAAATCCGATTTCCCTCAGAACCTTTTCCAGTTCCCGGGGAATCCATTCTCCCGGACGCCTGATGTGCGTATCGGAAATCACGGCTATTTTCATTCGCTTGCAACCTCCGGGGATTTGTTCTTTGAAAAGAATACCAGGGAAATGGATAGTACCCAGTCACGCAATTTCCCCTAAATAAGCGCCGCGCACCCGGGGGTCTGCCTGTAACTCGGCGGTCGGCCCGCTTAAAACAATCCGCCCCGTTTCCAGTACGTAAGCCCGGTGGGCCACCAGCAGGGCCATGTAGGCGTTCTGCTCGACCAGCAGCACGGTGGTCCCCTGGCGGTTAATGGTTTTGATGATTTCAAAAATCTCTTCCACCAGCAGCGGCGACAGACCCATGGAAGGCTCGTCCAAAACGAGCAGGGTAGGTTTGCCCATCAGGCCCCGGCCCATGGCCAGCATCTGCTGCTCGCCGCCCGAAAGGGTTCCGGCCAGCTGGCTTTTTCTTTCTTTCAACCGGGGAAACCTCTCCATGACCATCTGCAGGGACTTTTCGACTTCATCCTTGTCTGCCCGGGTAAAGGCCCCCATCAGCAGGTTTTCCGTTACGGTCAGGTTGGGAAAAATCTGCCGCCCTTCCGGTACGTGGGAAATGCCCAGGCGTACAATTTTGTGGGCAGGCACCTTATTCAACCTTTGGCCCTTAAAAATAATCTCCCCTTTTCTGGCCTGGATCAAACCCGAGATGGTGCGCAGGGTTGTGGATTTGCCGGCCCCGTTGGCACCGATGAGGGTGACAATCTCTCCCTCCGACACGGAAAAAGAAATCCCCTGCAGGGCCCGGATGGCCCCGTAATAAACCTCCAGATCCTTCACTTCCAGCAGTACGTTACCGTTGTTCTTCACGCCACCGTTGCCCCTTTCCCCAGATAAGCCTCCAGCACCTGCGGGTTGCGCCGGATTTCGGCGGGCGTGCCTTCGGCGATAATCTGGCCGAAATCCATCACCACGATCCGTTCGCACAAGTTCATCACCAGGCCCATCTGGTGCTCAATCACCAGCACGGTGAGTTCAAAGCGCGCTTTAACCTCGCGCACCAGCTCCACCATGCGGGCTACTTCCGCCGGGTTCATCCCGGCGGCAGGCTCGTCCAGCATCAAAAGCTTCGGCTTTCCCGCCAAAGCCCGGGCAATTTCTAACCGGCGCTGGTCCCCGTAAGGCAAACTGCCGGCTTTATCCAGCGCGCGCCCGGCTAAATTTAAAACCTCTAAAATCTGGAGCGCCTGGGCGGTGACGATGTCTTCTTCGCGGGAAAAACGCGGTGTCCGCATAACCGCGTCGAAAAAATTGTATTTAATCCGGTAGCCGAAAGAAACCCGGACGTTATCGAGAACCGTCAGGTTTTTAAACAGGCGGATGTTTTGAAAGGTGCGGGCAATTCCTTTTTGCATCACTTTGGATGGCGGCAGTCCGGTAATATTTTCCCCCTGAAAATAAACCGCGCCTTCCGTCGGCTGGTAAATCCCGGTAATTAAGTTAAACACGGTGGTTTTCCCGGCTCCGTTCGGACCGATTAAACCGGCAATTTCCCCGGGCGCAAGCTGGAGGTGAAAATTGTTGACTGCTTTTAAACCGCCGAAGTGCTTGGACAGGTTTTCAATTTTAAGCACCGACATGTCTTTTTGCTTCCTCCTTTGGGACGCCGGCGGTTTTTATGCCGGGCAAGAACATCTTCCATTCGCGCCCGCCGAAGATCCCCTGCGGCCGTAAGATAATGGTGACCATCAGGATCAGGGCGTAAATAACCCCCCGGAAATCGATAAAGTTCTGCCCCAGGATGATACGCAGGACCTCTAAAAGAAAGACCCAGCCGATCGCCGTAAGGATCGTCCCGGTCATGCTGCCCAGCCCGCCCAGGACCACGATGAGCAGAAAATCAAAAGACTTTAAAAAATCAAAGCTCGAGGGATGCAGATAGGGATAGCGGTGTGCGTACAACCCCCCGGCCAGTCCCGCCAGGGCGCAGCCCAGGACAAAGGCCAGCGCTTTGACGCGCGTAGTGTTGATCCCCATCACGTCGGCGGCGATTTCGTCCTCCCGGATGGCGGTGCAGGCCCGCCCAAAGCTGGAAAAGACGAAGTTGCGCACCAGCAGGATAACCAAAAAGGCAATCACAAAAATCACGTGAAAGTTGGCCACCTGCGGCGTTCCACTCATGCCGGTGGCGCCGCCCAAAACCGGCCATACCTTGTTGCTGTTGTCCAGGAGCACCTTCACGATGATCCCGAAGCCCAGGGTGGCGATCCCCAGGTAGTCGGAACGCAGGCGCAAAATGGGCAGACCGATGAGCAGGGCGAGAAAACCCGCCACCGCCGCCCCGGCCAGCAGCGACAAAAGAAAAAACGGAAAAACGCCATGCCCCCATAACTTATCGATGACTCCGGCGGTGTACGCCCCAAGGCCGTAAAAGGCCGCGTGACCCAGGGAAAACTGGCCGGTAAAACCGTAAACCAGGGAAAGGCCCAGGGCGCCGATGGTAATGATCAGGGACTGATCCAGCACCATTTGCCAGTACGGGTTGAGTATCCCGGCTGTTTTCATGGCCCAGACAGCCACGTAGAAAGCGGCGGCAACAGCCAGCATCACAAGAGATTGCCTGGATAACTTCATTATTCTCTCCTTCCCCTTAGACCTTTTCCGTTTCGGTGCGGCCTAAAATCCCGGCGGGCCGGATCAGCAGCACCAGGATCAGGATACTGAAGGCAATGGCGTCCCTGAGCTGAGAAGAGAGGTAAGCAGAGGTCATCGTTTCCACCTGGCCCATGATTAAGGCGCCCAAAACCGCGCCCGGGATGATTCCGATCCCCCCTAAAACCGCCGCCGTAAAAGCTTTTAAGCCCGGCATGATGCCCATAAAGGGGTAAATCTGCGGGTAGGCCACGGAATACAGCACGCCCCCCACGGCGGCGAAAGCCGAGCCGATGGCAAAAGTTGTCGAAATGGTGTTGTCCACGTTTACCCCCATCAGCCGCGCCGTGTTGTGGTCGACCGAAACGGCGCGCATGGCCATGCCGATTTTCGTCCGGTAGATTAAATACTGCAGGATGATTAACATGACCACGACCACGATAAAGATGGTAACCTGGATGTTACTGATCGTCAGGCCGCCGATATGCCAGTACATTTCTTCAAAAGGGCGCTTGACCACCCGGAAGTCGGGCCCGAAGACAAATTTCAAGCTGCAGAAGTACTCTAAAAAAAGCGACATCCCGAAAGCGCTGATCAAGGCAGCGATTCTGGGAGCATAACGAAGGGGGCGGTAGGCCACGCGTTCGATGGTAACGCCCAGCAGGGAACAAACCACCATGGCAACAAGAATGGCTAAAGGAAAGGATAAACCCCAGTAGGTGTAGCCGAAGTAGCCAACAAAGGCACCCACCATAAAAACGTCGCCGTGGGCAAAATTAATCAGTTTCACAATCCCGTAAACCATCGTATAGCCAAGGGCAATTAGAGCATAGACAAGACCGAGCTGCAAACCGTTGATTACCTGCGCCAGAAACTCCAACTGGCCAACCTCCCGTGATCTGATCGCAGCAAGGGGAAGGCGGGCATAAACCCCCTCCCCCTTGCCGGATCTCCAATTTTTTTAAGGCGATACCGTCGTCACGTACTCAAACTTGCCGCCTTTAACCTGTAAAATGGCCGCCGCCTTGACCGGGTTGCCGTCCTTGTCGTAGGTAATTTTTCCGGTCACGGCAGGGAAACCGGAAGTGGCCTGAAGGGCATCCTTGATCTTGGCGGTATCGTCGCTGTTGGCCGTCTTGATGGCGTTGAGCAGAAGGTTGGTCGCATCGTAAGCCAGGGTGGCCAGGGCGTCCGGGGTTTCGTTATACTTTGCCTTGTATTGCTCCACCCACTTTTTTACCTCCGGGCGCGGGTCGCTGGGCGAATAGTGGTTGGTATGATAGCCGCCCTCCATGGTGGCAAAGTCCAGGTCCTTGGAATCCCAGCCGTCGCCGCCCAGGAATATAGCTTTAATCCCCTTTTCCCGGGCCTGCCTGCCGATCAGGCTGGCCTTCTGGTAATAATCGGGCAGGTAGAGGATGTCGGGGTTCAGTTTAGCAATTTTGGTCAGCACCGCCGAGAAGTCGGTGTCGCCCTGGGCGTACGCCTCGTTAGCCAGTACCTTTCCGCCGCCCTTTTCGAAGGCCTCTTTAAAGTATTTCGCCAGGCCGATGGTGTAATCGTTACCCTGGTCGTAGAGGATGGCAGCGGTTTTCTTATTCAGGTTCCCCAAAGCAAATTTTGCTGCCACGGTGCCCTGGAAGGGGTCGATGAAGCAGGCGCGGAAGACGTATTCCTTGCGTTTTCCATCCTCTACCGTCAGTCCCGTCGCCGTAGCCGTGGGGCTAATCTGGATCACCTTGTTGTCGTTGGCCACTTTCGAAATCGGGATCGAGCACTTGGAAGTCGCCGAGCCGATAATCGCCTTTACTTTATCCCCGGTGATCATCTTGGTGGCCACATTCACGGCTTCGGTGGCATCGTTGCGGTCGTCCATGATTACGTACTCAATTTTGTAATCCCCTGCTTTCCCCCCGGCCTGTTCGATGGCGAGCAGGAAGGCGTTTTTAATCGATTCGCCAAAAGTCTTCACGTCACCGGTCAAAGGTACGGAAAGACCGATTTTAATCACTTTCTCCCCCGCAGGCGCCGCCGGCTTTGCCTCCTGCTTCGGCTGTTGCTGGCCCCCGCAGCCGGCGGCAATCAGGGCGACGGCCAGAACCGCCGCCAGGAAAAAGATCACCCAACCCCGCTTTAAATGCATGGGACTGTTTACCTCCTTCAAATTTTTTCCTCACCTGAGCTCCCGGAACCAAAGCTTCCTTTGGAAACCTCTTCTGTACTGTTCTCAATCCTTCTTTACAAAGGCGTCATCACCACACCTCCTTTGACCGACCACCCCCTTCCCGCCGGAAATAAGCAATAATAAACCCCTTCTATTACGCCAGAAGGAATTTTTATAAACACCCGTCTTTCCCGCAAACTATCTTTCCAGGCATAATATATTAAACATATTCTTTAAAATTCCTGCCTGCATTTTATGCTTTATTCCAAATTTTTTTTTCAATTCAGGCGGGGCAGCACCCCCGCCAGCCGCGCCAGACCCCCGGCTTCGTAGTAATAAATATGCGCCTGTGCCCCGACGATGATTTCTTCCCCCGGGCGGGTGTGGGTCAGCAAAGCCACCAGGTTCCCCATGGTGCCGCTGGCCAGAGCCGCCAAATTTAAAAAATAAGAAAAGTCCGGTTTTCCAAAAAAATGGCAATGAGCGCGGCCACGAAAACAGCCGGCAAGAGATCGGCCACCTTCAGGCGGACGGCCCCCAGCATGTTCAGGCCGATGGCCATAATGAGCAGGCCGCCGGTGCTGGTTAGTTCAGCCACTACCCGGGGACTTAAGTAAGGGCTGATCGCCTGCGCGGCCATGGTGATCCCGCCCTGGTAGAGAAAAACAGGGATGGCGGAGAAAAGCACCCCGATCCCCATGGTGGAGGCAAAAATAACGGAGGCAATGCCGTCCAGCATGGACTTGGCGATGAGGGTTTGGGGACGCCCGGTCAGCCCGTCCTCGATGGCGCCCATGATGGCCATGGCCCCCACGCAAAAAACCAGCGTGGCCGTAATGAAGGCCCGCGCGAAGTTGCCTTCGGCGTTGCCGCGAAAACGGGCCTCCACGCGCTTTCCCAGCGTTTCCAGCCTGTCCTCCAGGCGCAGGCCGGAGCCGGCCAGGCCCCCGACGACCATACTGGCAATGACAACGAGCGGGTTTTTGGTCTGCAAGGCCATCTGAATACCGATCAAGATCACGGTCAGACTAATCCCCTGAAGGATTGTTTTGCTAATCCTTTCCGGAAGACCCTTTTTAAGCAAGGTGCCGGCAATGGCTCCGGCGCCGATGGCCGCGACGTTGATGAGTGTTCCCAGCAAAATTCCAAGGCCTCCTTAGAAAACAGGGGTTAGGGATTAGGGAATAGGGATTAGGGGGTAAATACTCTTACATATTTTCATTACTTTATGGAGAGAACGAATGTTCTCATGGGCAACTCCCTCGAAAATAGTCGTCTCGGTCGTCAGTCGTCAGTCGTCGGGATAGCAGGAATTCGCTAAGCGAATTTCAGATTAAACTTGTGGTTAGGAATTAAAGGTTAGAGGATCTTGCTCAGGAAGGCACGCGTTCGCTCCTCCCGCGGGCGGGTGAAAATCTCTTGCGGCTGGTTTTCTTCTATGACCCGCCCTTCGTCGATAAAAATCACCCGGTCGCCCACCTCCCGGGCGAACCCCATCTCGTGGGCAACCACCACCATGGTCATCCCTTCGCGGGCCAGATCCTTCATCACCGCCAGCACCTCGCCCACCATTTCCGGGTCGAGGGCGGAGGTAGGTCGTCGAAAAGCATCACCTTCGGCTGCATGGCCAGGGCGCGGGGCGATGGCCACACGCTGCTGCTGCCCGCCGGATAACTGGTGGGGGTAGACGTCGGCTTTATCGGTAAGGCCCACTTTGGCCAGCAGGGTGCGGCCCACCTCCTCTGCGAGCGATCGGGGCAGCTTTTTCACCTTGATTGGCCCCATTGTGACGTTTTCCAGAGCAGTTTTGTGCGGGAAAAGGTTGAATAACTGGAAAGACCATTCCTTCAGGCAAAGCTCCCAAAATAACAACTTTCGTGTTGAATCACAAAAATCCTGCCGCCTGTCCGAACAGAATTCTTTTTTAGTGCTGATCTGGCCTTGCTGGCGGTAACCTTCGTCTGGGGGGTTACCTTCGTCGTGGTCAAAGACGCCCTGGGGACCATTGGTCCCTACTATTTCCTGGCCATCCGTTTTTTACGCAACTCGCAGTAATTCATCTCCCTACCTCGGATGACGAAGAATTACTAATTTTTCCCTTTTGACAGGAACTTGTGTTCGGAGTAAAATATAGCAAACGCTTGTTTGGTAGCTGGTGCGAACTTGCTAATCCTACTTCGGGAGGGAAGACTATGCAGCGGGTTATTTTGCTTGCCGACATGAACGCCTTCTTCGCCAGCGTCCACCAGGCGCTGGACCCCGCGCTCAAAGGAAAACCGGTGATCGTCGGGGGCGACCCCGCCAGGCGCCACGGCGTTGTCCTGACGGCCAGCTACGAGGCCAAGGCCAGAGGCGTGAAAACCGGGATGACCGTGTACGAGGCCGAAAAATTGTGCCCCGAAGGAATTTTCCTCAAACCCCAGCACCACCTCTACATCCACTTCTCCACCCGCATCCTGCGGATAATGCACGACTTCACCCCCCTGGTGGAGCCTTTCTCCATTGACGAAGCCTTTCTCGACGTCACCGGCTGCGCAAAATTGCTCGGCCCTCCGCGGGAAATCGCCCGCCGCTTAAAAGAACGCATCCGGCTCGAGGTGGGCGTGACGTGCAGCATCGGCATCGGCCCGAACAAACTCCTGGCCAAAATGGCCGCCGAACTGGAAAAGCCCGACGGCCTCACCGTTTTAGACCACGCGGACGTGCCCAAGCGCCTCTGGCCCCTGCCGGTAAGGGAGCTTTTCGGCGTCGGTCCCAGATACGAGCACCACTTAAAGCTGTACAACATCCACACCATTGGCGACCTGGCCAGATTTCCGGTAAAGATCCTCAAAAAACGCTTCGGGGTAAACGGTGAAATCCTCTGGCGGTGCGCCAACGGCATCGACGAAAGCCCGGTTGATCCCGACACACTGGAAAGGGCCAAAAGCGTCGGCCAGCAGATCACCCTGCCCAGGGACTACCGGACCCACGAGGAAATGAAAGTGGTGATCCTGGAGCTGGCCGACCTGGTGGCGCAAAGGGCAAGGGAAGGGGGATACTGGGGCAAAACGGTGGTTTTGTCTTTAAAAGACGCCGGCTTCGCCTGGCTGTCCCGCATGAGCACCCTGGCGGAGTACACCGACCTGGCCGCCGATATCTGCCGGGCCGCGCTCGCCCTGCTTAAGCGCCACTGGCCGCCCGGGTGGCCCGTGCGCATGATCGGGGTGGCGCTGGCCGGCCTGGTTCCCAAACGCGTGGAGCAGCCCACCCTTTTCGGCGAAAAAGAAAAAATCAGCAGCAGCGAGCGGGCCTGCGACCGCATCCGGAGCAGGTTCGGGGAAAGGGCCGTTTTCCGGGCGGTCTCGCTCACGAAAGCAGGTGTCCGGTATGCATAACAAGCTGTGGGAAGGCCACCGGATAATTTTGCCTGAGCTGCGGGAAAAAGCGACCAGGTGCTGCGGGGACTGCCGGTTTTTTGTGCAGATTCAGGATTGGGAGGAAACGCGCCGGGGGTGCGTGGTAGGCATTCCGGTATACGGCACGCTGCAGAAAAGGGTGCCGGAAGTAATCCCCGTAAGCGATCTCCTGAAAAAAGCGGGCGGCGAGGAGCTGCCAAAGATCTTCGTCCGCCAGGACCCGCAAGCCCCGGCCTGCGGGCTCTACCGCCCGAAACTCCCCAAGTAGGGGGCAAAAGCAACTTCGTAACGTCAGCTCATCTGGATCATCTGGATGTTTTTGAAACATATTGCGCAAACCGGTTTCTTCCGGTATAATATGTTAAAAGCGCTTTCTGTGCCAGTTGCCGCAGTATAATTTTATGTACGGGGAATTTTATATAGAGAATTAAAAGTTGAGTGAAACTGATGTAGTAAGGAAAGGGAGGTTTCTGATCAAAATGAACAACTTCCGGGCATGGTTACTGATGGGCCTGCTTACCGTCTTTCTGGTACTGATCGGTAATCTGATCGGCGGCCAATCGATGGCCTTGCTATTCTTCTTCGTAGCGCTGGTCATGAACTTTTTTGGCTACTACTTCAGCGACAAGATCGCCATCTCCATGACCGGCTCCCGGCCCCTGGCGGAGCACGAAGCGCCCGAGCTTTACGACATCATCCGCAATCTGACCATCCGCGCCGGCTTACCCATGCCGCGGGTCTACCGGACTCCCTCGCCCCAGCCGAACGCCTTCGCCACCGGCCGCAACCCGGCCAGCTCGGCCGTGGCGGTTACCGACGGCCTGTTGCAGTTGCTCAGCCGGACGGAAATAGAAGGTGTGCTGGCCCACGAACTGGCCCACATCAAAAACCGGGACGTGCTGGTGGGCACCATTGCCGCCGCTTTAGCCGGCGCCATCACCATGATCGCCAACGTTATGCAGTGGGGCCTGATTTTCGGCATGAATAGAGATGATGAAGAAGGCGGCGGCCTTTTGGGTCTGGCCGGCACCTTGCTGATGATCATCCTGGCTCCCATCGCGGCCACCCTGATCCAGCTGGCCATCTCCCGCACGCGGGAGTTTGGTGCCGACGCCACCGGGGCGCGCATCGCCGGGCGCGCCGACGGCCTGGCCAGCGCCCTGCTCAAGCTGGAAAGAGCGGCCAGCCGCGTCCCCATGCAGGTCAACCCGGCCACATCCCATTTATTTATCGTCAACCCCTTATCCGGGGAAGCATTCGCCCGTCTGTTCAGTACCCACCCGCCCATCTCCGAACGGGTGCGGAGGCTTGAACAACTAAGGATTTAAAAGGAAAGCGACCCAGGCTAAGAGGGCGAACAGCAATCCGTGAGAAATTGCAAGCCAGGGCTGCCCCTTACCTCCCCCGGTAAGGGGTTAGTTTTTGCACCTGGTTTTTTTAAATATCCGGGAGTTTCTGGCTTTACTTTTCCTTCCTGCTCCCGATATGATATAATAGCTTCGTTTAAATGGGCCGGGTGGCGTTCCAAAAAAAAGACGCGCCCTGGTCCGTCTAACGGGAGGTGTTTTGGACGTGGAAAATTCGCGGCCCCAAAGAACGATCGTGGTCAGCATCCAGGGATGGGAACTCGAGGTGCTGGACGGTCCCCGCAAGGTTAACGTGGATATCCTGGGAGAAATGCTGGAATTTCGCGGCATCTGGCTTACCGAGCCGGAGCGCGGAGTGGTTACCGTCCTTTGTTATCCGGAAAAGGTGTTCTATCTGGAAATAACCGAAGAGGAAATCTCGATCAAAAGATCCGCGCGCAAAAACAAGGTCACGCCTTTAAGACGGATTGACACCCCGCCGGTTGACAACGGCGATAAATAAAAATAACATGGATAAAAAGCCTGTCCTGGCAAAGGGCAGGCTTTAATAATTCAAAAACGCTACAATTACCTCTTTCCCCGGTCTTTACCGCTTTTCGCGGGGCGGTTCTTGGCTTCGTGAGGAGGGGCAATTTTAAGCAAGGAATTACTGACGGTTTCCTTGGGCCGCACCATCATCTCTATCTTTTTAATGGTGTCCGGGGAAACCACAACCTTCTGCTCGCTTTCGTTTTTCGTCTCCCGCTTTTCCTGTTCCCGGATCACGGGAACTTCGACAGCTTCCCTGGCGCAGGCCGCTTCCGCCAGCGCCTTGTTGGAAACTTCCGGAAGGTCCCCCTCCTGATTTTGACGCACTATTTCCCCCAGGCGCGAACACCTGGCCACTACCTTCTCTACGTCCGTCTCCAGTTCCCCGGTTACTTCCACCAGCTCTTTGAGAAAAGGATAATTTGTTTGCCTGACGCAGTCCCCTAAATCTCCTGTGCTCAACTGAGCCAGCTTTTCTTGCGCCTGTCGGAAAAGATTTTTAATTTTTTCCAAAGCGGAAGGAATGAGATTAACCACCTGGTTCTGCAGTTCTTCATACTCCCGGCGAAGTTTGAGGTAATAAGAGATATCGTCGATCGACAACTCATCAATGGCAATCTTCTCGTAAAGCTTCATCTCCCTCGCCAACTCGTAATGACGCTCCAACAATATTTCATCAGCCCCCTTTAATTTTTTATTTAACTTATTCTACCTATAATTACTATATCCTCCATCATATGGTAAATCAAATCAAAAAAATTTTTCTATTTTCCTTTTTTAACTCTGAAAATAGTCCTTTGCCCGCCGTTCGTTTGCCGTCGCTCCGATGCTGCGGGCCGGAAGTTTTCATCCCCTGTTGGTGCCGCTAAAAAGCGGCATGGGGGTCTACTCAAGGTTCAGTTCCTGCAGCTTGTTCAAAACTTCTTTTAAAATTTGCTTATCTTCGTTGGTGAGATCGGCCCCGCGCAGCAAATCGGGACGGTTTTCCAGGGTGCGCAGCAGGGCCTGGCGCCGGCGCCAGGCGCGGATCTGTTCGTGATGACCGCTTAAAAGGACTTCCGGCACGGGGTAGCCGCGGTATTCCCGGGGCCTGGTGTAGTGCGGGTACTCCAGGAGGGAGTTGCTGAAAGACTCTTCGGCGGCGGAGGCATCCCTGCCCAGGACGCCGGGGAGCAACCTGGCCACGGCATCCACTACCACCATGGCCGGCAGCTCCCCGCCCGTAAGAACATAGTCGCCTATGGAAATTTCCTCGGTAACCAGATGCTCGCGGACCCTTTCGTCGATGCCTTCGTAATGCCCGCAGATCAAGATGAGGGTCTTTTCCCGGCTTAATTCCCGGGCCAGCGCCTGGTTGAACGGCCGCCCCGCCGGGGAAAGTAAAATTATCCGCTCCGTTTTCACATTTTGCCTTTTCAGCCAGTCGACGGCCTCAAAAACAGGTTCGGCGGCAACAACCATTCCGGGGCCGCCGCCGAAAGGCGCGTCGTCAACCGTCCGGTGCTTGTTTTTCGAAAAATCCCGGATATTTACCAGATCAATCTTGATCAGACCCTTTTCCCTGGCCCGCTTGATAATGCTGGCGTCAAAAGGGCCGGCAAACATTTCCGGAAAAAGGGTTAAAATGTAAATCTGCAAGGTAAACCACCTACCGGAGACCTTCCGGCAACTCCACCAGCATTTGCCGCTTCTCTAAATCAACTTCCTTAACCACCTTTTTTAACGCGGGGATTAAAACGGGCCGCCCCTGCCCGGACTCAACCACGTACACGTCATTGGCGCCGGTCTGCAGCACGTCCTTTAATTCTCCCAGGTATTCCTGCCGGGTGGTATAGACTTTTAACCCCAGCAAATCAAAAATGTAGTAGGTATCCGCAGGCAGCTCAACCAGCTGGTCGCGGCCTACCTGCAGGAAAGATCCTTTTAAGGCCAGGGCGGCATTCATATCCGGCACTTCTTTAAACTTCAAAAGGATAAACTGTTTGTATTGCCTGGCCTGCTCGATTTGATACGCACAGCAGTTCTCCCGCCGGGCAACAAAAACCCTCTCCATTTTAAAAAAGCGATCCGGAAAATCGGTCAGCGGGATTAGCCGCACCCACCCCCGGCAACCGTGCGCGTTCACTATTTTACCGATCGTGATCATGTCCTTCTTTTCTTTCTCCGGCGGCATGTTGTCGCTCCCTGATCGCAACCACCCGGTCGTTCTCGATGATGATTTCCACGCCCATGAGCCTACCCCAGTCGTCGCCGGCCTTTACTTCGACGATGCTTTCCACCTGGCCGTGGATCACTTCTTCGCCGGGAACCAGCTTCCCGATTTCCTTAAGTTTCTCTACCAGTTTTTGCCTGGCTTCCAGGATTTTTTGCCGCTCCGTTTGCGAGCGTTGACGCGCGGCCGGGATTTCCCCGGAGTTATTTTTCTCCAGTTCCGCAAGCAGCCGCCGCGTTTGAAAATCCATGTGCTGGAGGCGCAAGTCGAGGCGGTTGACGGTTTCCTGAACTTCCGCCGCCAGGGCTTTTTTATACTCTTCGGTTACTTTTACTTTGACGAGCACAGGCCGCGTTATGGTTATACTTTCCATCGCTTTCTTCCTCTGGACAAAGGCACAAAGGAAACAAACGCCCTTTGTGCCTTAGACTATTTCCACAACCACTTTCTTGTTTTTCTTGGTGGCGGCCGCCTTCACCACGGTGCGAATGGCCTTCGCGATTTTGCCCTGCCTGCCAATCACCTTCCCCATATCCTCCGGGGCCACTCTCAGCTCAATAACGTAGGAGTTTTCCCTTTTAAACATATTCACCGCCACTTTATCTGGTTGATCCACGAGGGCCTTGGCCAGGATTTCAACCAGCTCTTTCATTCACGGTACCTCCCTCATCATGCCAGGCACAAAGCTCCACCGGCAAAAAAAGACATCAAGAAAGTACACTTACTTTACCTGACTCTCCCCGGCAGGCCTGCCTGTTATCCCGGCTTTATTAAATAACGCGCGGACGGTGTCGGTCAGCTGGGCCCCTTTACTCAGCCAGTTCAGCGCCCTTTCCCGATCGATTTTAATCTCCACGGGATCCTTGAGCGGGTTATAATAACCCAGTTCCTCGATAAAACGCCCGTCGCGCGGTGAACGGGAATCGGCCACTACAATGCGGTAAAAAGGGTTCTTTTTGGCCCCCATCCTCCTCAACCTGATCTTTACGGCCAAAAGAACTCACCTCCTCTCCTTTGCTATTATTTCCTGAACATTTCCAGGGCAGCGCTATTTCCAGGGCAGCGGACCCGGCAGGTAGCGGCCTCCTTTTTTCAGGCCCTTTTCCGCCCCCATCAGCTGCCTGATCATTTTGCGGGTCTGCTCAAACTGCTTGAGCACGCGGTTGACGTCCTGCACGGTGGTGCCGCTGCCGCGGGCGATGCGGCGGCGGCGGCTGCCGTTGATTTCCTGCGGGTGGCGGCGTTCCCAGGGGGTCATGGAATTGATAATCGCCTCCACGTAAACGAGCTCCTTATCGTCGATTTCCCCCAGTTCTTTGAGTTTTTTGGCCGTCCCCAAACCCGGGATCATCCCGAGGATTTGCTGCAGGGGGCCCAGCTTTTTAACTTCCTGCAGCTGCTCCAGAAAATCTTCCAGGGTAAACTCGGCGCTCCTGATCTTCTGGTTCAACCTGGCCGCCCGCTCCTGGTCAAAGGCCGTCTGGGCCTTCTCGATAAGGGTAAGCATATCGCCCATCCCCAAGATCCGGTCGGCCATCCGGTCCGGGTGAAACGGCTCCAGGGCGTCCAACTTTTCGCCGGTGCCCACAAATTTAATTGGGCAGCCGGTGACGGCCTTTACGGAAAGGGCCGCGCCGCCCCGGCTGTCGCCGTCCAGCTTGGTTAAAATAACGCCGTCTAAGCCCAGGCGCTGGTGGAACGCCTGCGCCACGTCCACGGCCACCTGGCCGGTCATGGCGTCCACCACCAGCATAATTTCGTGGGGGCGGACCCTGTCTTTGACGGCGGCCAGTTCGCTCATCAATTCCTCGTCGATATGCAGGCGCCCGGCGGTGTCCAGGATGACCACGTCCCGGCCCGCGCCGCGGGCGTGTTCGCAGGCCGCCCGGGCGATGTCCACCGGGCTTTGCTTATCGCCCGCCGAAAATACGGGGATATCCAGCTGCCTGCCCAGAACCTGCAATTGTTTAATCGCCGCCGGGCGGTAGACGTCGGCGGCCGCCAGCAGGGGGCGCCGGCCCTGCTTGCGCAAAACGTTCGCCAGCTTGGCGGCGGTGGTGGTTTTCCCCGCTCCGTGCAGGCCTACCAGCATGATTACCGTCGGCGGCTTGGGAGCGTGGTTGATTTTGCTTTGCACGCCGCCCATTAAGGCGGCCATTTCGTCGCGAACAATTTTAATGACCTGCTGGGCAGGGGTAAGGCTCCCCAGGATATCCTGCCCGATGGCCCGCTCTTTAACCCTGGCGACAAAATCTTTGACCACCTGGAAATTCACGTCGGCGCTCAAAAGGGCGCGCCGCACTTCGCGCATGGCTTCGTCTACGTCGGCTTCGGTGAGGCGCCCTTTATTCCGCAACCGGCGAAAAGTTTCCTGGAGTTTTTCGGCCAGACTGGCAAAAATCATTCTTTCACCCCTTTACTGCTAAAATAGCTCCATCGCTTCATTTATTATTTTCCGCACCCGGAATATTTTATCTCCCTGCTCGCCACCCAGTATTTCCAGGGCCTGGTTCAGGCGTTTGCGCTGTTCCAGAAACCTGTTGACCAGCCCCAGCTTTTCTTCGTATTTAAACAACGAGCTCTCCGCCCGTTTCAACACATCGTGAATGGCCTGCCGGCTGAGCCGGTAGTGCTCGGCAATTTCACTTAAGGAGAGATCCTGGCCGTAATATAACTCCACGAACTTGCGCTGGTGCTCGGTAAGCAGCTGACCGTAAAAATCGTAAAGCAAATTGACCCAGGCAAACTTCTCCATGATGCGCCCCTCCTCCTTGAATCCTTAAATTTGTCAAGGGAAAAGGCTTTACAGGTAATTTTACCTGATTGCATCTGTCCTGTCAAGATCCCGGCAACCGGGACGGCGCCGGCAAAGGGCAAAAATTGATTTCGGGGGAGTTTCCCCCGGGAACCTGCATTTTCTCCGTAAAATCAGGAAAATTCCTGGACAGCAAGATGGAAAAGAAGGCGCCACGCAAAAGCGCCCTTTCCAGATTTCCCGCCTGGAAGAAAAAAAACTAATTTTATAACTACCGGGACATTTATAAAAATATTTTATAATAGTAATAGAAGGTTTCTATGGTTGATTTAAAGAATGAGAAATTTAAGCGGGGAGAAAGGGGCTGGCGCCCCCCACGGGCTGCAAACCCGCTGGCCGGCTGTATAGACCGGGGTCCGGTTCGATTCCGACTTCTCCCCTCCATTTCGCTAATTGGGAGGTGTTCAATTTTCATGCGGGGAAGCAAGGCATTAATTATCGGGGCAGGCGGAGTGTTGGGTTTATTCGGGGTCGTGCTGGTGCAACTGGGCAACCCGCCAAACATGGGTGTTTGCATTGCCTGTTTTTTACGGGACATCGCCGGGGCGCTGGGCCTGCACAGGGCTGCTCCCGTCCAGTACCTGCGCCCGGAAATCCTGGGGCTGGCGCTGGGAGCCTTCGGTGCCGCCCTGGCCACCAGAGAATTCAGGGTCGTCGGAGGTTCCAACGCATTCGCCAGGTTTATTCTGGCTATGCTGGCGATGGTGGGTATGCTCGTCTTTTTAGGGTGCCCGGTACGCCTTGTCCTAAGGTTGGCAGGCGGGGATTTAAACGCTCTTTTGGGGCTGGCCGGGCTCATTGCCGGCGTTTGGACGGGCGTTTGGTTTCTTAACCGGGGATTTAGCCTGGGTCGGGCTGCACCGCAGAACAAAATCAACGGCTACATATTCCCGGCAATGATCATTATTTTATTGTTTTTTTTGCTGTCCAAACCAGCTTTCCTCTTCTTCAGTAAAGAAGGACCTGGTTCCCTGCACGCGCCTTTGCTCATTTCCTTGAGCGCCGGCCTGATCATCGGGATCCTTGCCCAGCGTTCCCATTTATGCATGGTCGGCGGGATCAGGGATTTTATCTTATTCCGGGACACCCACCTGCTCACCGGCTTCTTCGCCATCCTGGCGGTAGCCCTGATCGGCAACCTGGTTACCGGCAGCTTTAAACCGGGTTTCGCCGGCCAGCCGGTAGCTCATTCCGACGGGTTATGGAATTTTCTAGGAATGGTGCTCGGCGGGTGGGGTGTTACTTTACTGGGCGGCTGTCCTTTGCGCCAGCTGGTGGCCGCCGGCGAAGGAAATACCGACTGCGCCGCCACCGTGCTGGGTTTTCTTGCCGGGGCCGCCCTTGCCCATA
>JBFLZY010000027.1:0-32656 GCA_040755975.1 Bacillota bacterium
ACGTAGCCAACTTTCTACGCATTCGGGGATTTCACCCGACGATTCGGAAACACAGTTCGTCAGGTATGCCTGACGCCTACTTTTATTCAGGCATTACTGCCTGGCATTGTGTAGGAACAATGCGCACATTTCCAGGGAAATAAACAGCAATTCATCTCTGAAATGTATCTCCATCTTTTTAGATTACTCCCCTGTAGCCGGGTCTTGTTCTGATCTCCAGGATCATCTCTTCGTTGCCGGTATGGTAAACAAGTGTATCTCCCTTGCTTCTTAAAAGCTCACGGGTGGCCTCACCAGGGTCGGTAATGTTGCGTAGTAAGGCAACGTCCTCGATGATTTCCCTGTTTCCCTCCGTCCGGGACTTCAGGATCTTAACCAGGACATACTGGTCGGGGTAGAGCTTTCTTATCTCCTGCCATTTCATTCGGGGTCACCTGCCTTTCCGTTTTCTAAGAAAATTATACCATATGTTTTTCCTCCGGAAATCTCTCTGCCCAGGTTTTATCCTGCCGGTTGAAGGAAAGATCATTTTTCAGTAAAGCGGGCGCTACAGCAGGCTGGCGATCACCATCCGTTGGACGTTGTGGGTGCCTTCCACGGTGGCGATGGTTTTGGCGTCCCGCCACAATTTTTCGATGGGGTAGGTCTTGTTGTGGGCGTACCGGCCGAAAAGGTCCATCGCCCAGGCGGTGACTTCTTCGGCAGCGCGGGAAGAGAAGTATTTGGCCATCGCCGCCGCCTGGCTGTAGTCCTCGTCGGCGTCGATGAGCCGGCAGGCGTGCCAGGTGAGCAGCCGGGCCGCCTGGATGGTCGTGGCCATTTCGGCCAGGGCGAAGGAAACCGCCTGGTTCTTGATGATCGCCCGGCCGAATTGCCGGCGTTCCCGGGCGTAGGCCAGGGCCAGCTCAAAAGCGGCCCGGGCGGTACCTACCGCCACGGCGGCGGAAAAGGCCCGGCCCCGGTCCAGGGTCTGCATGAGTAGCAAGTACCCGGCCCCTTCCCTGCCGATTAAATGGCTTGCGGGAACAAAAACCTCCTGCAGGGCGACTTCGGCGGTGGGCGCGTTGCGCAGGCCCACCTTGTCTTCCAGCGGGCCGACGGTTAAACCGGCGGCATTGGCCGGGACGATAAAGGCGTTTAGACCCGCCCGCCCTTTCCCGGGGGCCAGGGAAGCGAAGACCAGGTAAAAGCCGGCGATGCCCGCGTTAATCACCGAGCATTTAATGCCGGTCAGCAGGTATCCGCCGGACCCGCGCCGGGCCAGGGTGCTGATGGCGGCCACGTCGGAGCCGGCCTGGCGTTCGGTAACGGCAAACCCGCCCAGGCCGGGCGAAGCCTCTGTCAGCCAGGGCAGAAAAAGCTGTTTTTGTTCGGCGGTGCCCACCATCAAGACGGGGGCGCCGGCATGCAGGCTGGCGGCCGCCATCGCCGCCAGCCCTGGGCAGCCGGCGGCCAGTTCTTCCAGAACGACCGCCCCCGTTGCGTAATCGTATCCCAGGCCGCCGCTTGCGCGGGGGATGAACATGGCCCCCAGACGCTCTTCGCCGATCAGTTCCAAAAATGCCGCCGGGGGCGGGCCGGGCGCGCTTCGCCGGTCGGCCGGGAGCGCCGCGGGAAGAATCGTTCTCTGAACCCGGTCCCTGATCTTTTGCTGAATCTTTTCCTGATCTTCCGTCAGCCGAAAATCGCTCATTTCCCTTCCCTCTTTTGCCACAGCAAAAACTTCAGGTAATTTACCGCCTGTTTTTTTTCCCCGGAAGTTAAATTTTTGGCCAGTTCCACAATTTCCTTCAGTTCCGGATCATTGTCGCCAGACTGCGCGGAGGGATCCGGCAGCCGGTCGTTTTCCTCTAAAAAATACTGCAGCGGCTTGCCCAGTTCGCGGCTGATGGCCTCCAGTTGGGCGAGGTACAGGCGGCGCTTGCCCAGTTCGTAATTGGACAGCGTCGCCTGGCTCAAACCGATGCGCGCGGCCAGCTCCTCCTGGTTTAACCCTGCCTCTTCCCGTGCTTTTTGGATTTTGCGGCCGATTTCTTTATATCCCATAAAGTGCACCCTTGGATCGTTTGTTCACATATAACAAATTACCCCCGAACCTGTCAAGATAAATAGGTTATTTTTAAAGATCCCTGGAAAAATTATTACACGTATATTCTTGTCAACGGAAATTATCTGTGTTATACTAAGGATGGTTTTGCGAGCGAGTTGTTGGAAGAAAGGAGTGGGTAACGCCCACTCTTTCGTCTTAAATTAAAGATAAAAAGGAAGGGGTACCCCGGCTTATGAGCAAAAAGGTGACGGCGCAGGTCACGGAGCTGGTCCTGCCGCTGGCCGAGGAACTGCACCTGGAACTGGTGGACGTGGAATACGCCAAAGAGGCGGGCCGCTACTACCTGCGGGTTTTTATCGACAAGCCGGGCGGGGTTACTTTGGACGACTGCCAGGCGCTTTCGGAAAAGCTGGACGTGCTTCTAGACGAGAAAGACCCCATTCCGCATGCCTATGTCCTGGAAGTGTCTTCGCCCGGGATTGAGCGGCCCTTAAAAAAAGCCGGCGACTTTCAGCGCTTTGCCGGCCGCCTGGCCAGGATCAAAACATACGCGCCCATCGCGGGCAGAAAACAGTTTACCGGCCGGCTTATCGGGGCTTCTGCTGAAGAGGTAAAGCTGGCGATTGACGGCCGGGAAATGGCCATTGCCCTGGAAAGAATCGCTTCGGCCCGCCTGGTTGCAGAATTTTAGGGAGAGGGAAAGGGGGGATTCGCAAAAATGAATCACGAGTTTCTGGAAGCCCTTTACGCCTTAGAAAAAGAGAAGGGTGTTTCCGTTGACATATTGGTCGAGGCTATTGAGGCCGCCCTGCTTTCCGCCTATAAACGCAATTTCGGTACGGCCCAAAACGCGCGTGTGCATATAAACCGGGAAACCGGCGATTTCCAGGTTTTCAGCCAGCGGACCGTGGTAGAGAAGGTGGAAGACCCCCGCCTGCAGATTTCCCTGGCCGAGGCCCGGCAAATCGACCCCCGCTACCAGGTGGGGGATGTGGTCGAAACCGAGATAACCCCCCGGGATTTCGGGCGCATTGCCGCCCAGACGGCCAAGCAGGTGGTGATGCAGCGCATCCGGGAAGCGGAACGGAACATTATTTATGAAGAATATGCTAACCGTGAAGGGGATATTGTTACCGGGGTGGTTCAGCGCAGCGAGCAAAAAAACGTTTTCCTGGAACTGGGGAAAGCGGAAGCCATCTTAACGCCCGGAGAACAAATGCCCGGAGAGACGTACCGCCAGGGGGACCGCCTGAAAGCCTACATCCTGGAGGTTAGAAAAACCACGAAAGGGCCGCAAATCCTCGTTTCCCGGACGCACCCCGGTCTTTTAAAGCGGCTTTTGGAGCTGGAGGTTCCGGAGCTTTTCGAAGGGGTTGTGGAATTAAAGGCGATCGCCCGGGAGCCGGGTTACCGCTCCAAAATTGCCGTTTACTCCACCGATGAGAATGTGGACCCGGTGGGAGCGTGCGTCGGGTCAAAAGGGGTGCGCATCCAGAATATCGTGAACGAGTTAAACGGCGAGAAGATTGACGTAATCAAGTGGAATCCCGATTATTCCAAGTATATAGCGGCTTCTTTAAGCCCGGCGAAGGTTATCGCGGTGGAAATCTGGGAACAGGAAAAAATAGCCCGGGTGATTGTGCCCGACTACCAGCTTTCGCTGGCGATTGGCAAAGACGGCCAGAACGCCCGCCTGGCGGCCAAGCTTACGGGCTGGAAAATCGATATCAAGAGTGAAACGCAAATCCAGGAAATCTACCGGCAAGAGTATGCCGAATATTATGCCGACGCCCAGGGTGATCTTTGATGGCCAGGATGAAGAAAATCCCTTTGCGCATGTGTGTGGGATGCCGGGAAATGAAGCCCAAGAAAGAGCTGATCAGAATTGTCCGCACCCCGGAAGAAAAAATTGCCGTCGATCCTACCGGGAAGCGCTCGGGGCGGGGCGCCTACGTATGCCCCAACCGGGCCTGCGTGCAAAAGGCCGTCAAGGCGCGCAGCATCGAAAGAGCGTTAAAATGTGCCCTGGCAAAGGAGGTAATCGCGGACTTGCTGAGCGGGCTGGAAGGTGAAGCATGATTTTTGGAGGTGAATTCATGGTCAAAAAACGGGTGCATGAACTGGCGAAAGAACTCGATATAGAAAGCAAAGAAGTGATTAAAAGGCTGGCGGCGCTCGGTGTGGCGGTGAAGACACACATGAGCGCGGTGGAAGAGCAGGACGTCCGGCGTTTGCTGGCGGAACTCAAGAAAGAGAAGACAAAAGAAACGAAAACAACGGGGGCGGCATCCCGGGTGTCATCCCCGGCAGCAACCCAGGCACCGTCTCCGGCTGCTCCGGCAGCCCCGGCGGCATCCCCCGGGCCGGCTGCCCCGGCGGCAAAGCCGCCTGAACAACCTGTAAAACCTGAAAAAAAGGGGGCCGAGCCACCGGCAAAAAAAATATCCGAAAAGAGGCCCGCACCCCCCGAGATAACCCGGCCGAAAGAGCCCGGGCCGGGCAAGGGAGCCGACCGCGGCCCCGGCCTGGTGGACCGGGTGCCTTCCCGCCCCCCGGACCGCCGCTTTCTGGAGCGCCCCTTTACGAAAGGCGACTTTTTCCCCGGCGTGCTGGCCAAAGCTCCCGGTGCCGCCCCGGAGGCCCGGCCGAAACCGGTTGAGCCCAGGCCCGTTGAACAAAGGCCGGCTGAACAAAAAGCGGCCGGGCCCAGGCGGCCTGAGCCAAGGCAGGCCGAGCCCGGCCCTGCCGCCGCTCCAAAAAGAGAGCGCGGGCGCGAACAGCGCGGCCGGGAGCATTTTCAAAAGGCGGAGCCGGCTTACAAAAAACAGGCTCCCCACGGCAGGCCGCCGGCCGGCAGAGGGCAGGTTGCCCGCGAGCCGGTACCCGGTAAAAAAGGCTTGCCGGAAAAAGAACAGCGGGCCGAGCAACTGAAAGTGCCGCGGGTGCCTGAAGAGATCAGGCCCCAGGAAAAGGCGAAAAGGGATAAGGGGCGCTACGAGCGGACCCGGGAAGACTGGCGGGACGTTGAAGACCGTCAGGTGGAGCGCAAGCTGCGCTTTATCCCCGGCGGAAAACGGAAAAAAGAAGAGATCAGGCGCAGAGAGCTTCCTCCGGCAGTGGAGAAAAAACCGATCGTGATTGGCGAAACAATCACGGTCCAGGAACTGGCCGGCAAAATGAAGAAGAGCCCGGCGGAGGTAATTAAAAAATTGATGCTGCTGGGCGTTCTGGCCACCATCAACCAGGAAGTCGATCACGAAACGGCGACCATCGTCGCCGGGGAGTTCGGCTACGAGGTGCAGGTCAAGTTTGCGCTGGATGAAGAAGCTCTGCTCAACCAGGAGCCCGCGGAGGACCCCGCCCGGCTGCGGCCGCGGCCGTGCGTGGTCACGGTGATGGGGCACGTTGACCACGGGAAAACGTCACTTTTGGACGCCATCCGGGAAACCAACGTAACGGCTACCGAAGTGGGTGGAATAACCCAGCATATAGGTGCCTATCAGGTTGAGCATAATAACAAAAAAATAACTTTTATCGATACACCCGGTCACGAAGCATTCACCGCCATGCGCGCCCGGGGGGCCTCGGTCACCGATATCGCCGTGCTGGTGGTGGCCGCCGACGACGGAGTGATGCCGCAGACGGTGGAGGCAATCAACCACGCTAAAGCGGCCAACACACCGATTATTGTGGCGATCAATAAAATTGATAAGGCGGAAGCCGACGTGGACAGGGTAAAACGGCAGTTGACCGAGTACGAACTGGTACCCGAAGAGTGGGGCGGTCAAACCATTTGTGTGCCGGTGAGCGCAAAAACCAGGCAGGGGCTGGGAGACCTGCTGGAGATGATTCTGCTGGTGGCTGAAATCAGCGACTTAAAGGCCAACCCGGACCGGCCGGCGCGCGGCACGATTATCGAAGCGGAACTGGATAAAGGGCGCGGTCCGGTGGCCACCGTCCTGGTGCAGAACGGCACCCTGCGGGTGGGCGACAACGTGCTGGCCGGAACTGCCGCCGGCCGGGTAAGGGCGATGACCGATCACCTGGGCCGGCGCGTGAAGAGCGTGGGGCCGTCCACGCCCGTGGAAGTGCTGGGCTTTTCGGACGTTCCCCAGGCGGGGGACATCCTGTACGTGGTGGCCGATGAAAAACTGGCCCGGCAAATTGCCGCCAAGCGGATCTTGCGCAAGCGGGAAGAGGAAATCAAGGCCGCGGCGCCAAAGGTTTCCCTGGACGATCTGTTTAAGCAGATCAAAGAAGGCCAGGTAAAAGAGCTGAATATTATCCTGAAGGCAGACGTCCAAGGTTCCGTGGAAGCTTTGCGGAAGGCCCTGGAGGGTCTTTCGACGGACGAAGTCAGGGTAAACATCATTCACAGCGGCGTGGGGTTAATCAGCGAAACGGACATTCTCCTTGCTTCCGCGTCCAACGCCATCGTCCTGGGCTTTAACGTCAAGCCCGACATTAACGCCCGCCGGGCCGCCGAAGCGGAAAAAGTAGACATCCGCATCTACCGGGTGATTTACGATGCCCTCAACGATGTTAAAGCGGCCATGAGCGGCCTGCTGGAGCCGGAGTACCGCGAGGTAGTGATTGGCCAGGCCGAAGTGCGCAAGATCTTTAAGATTTCCAAAATAGGGACGATCGCCGGCTGCTACGTCAAAGAAGGCAAGCTTACCCGGGACGCCAGGGTAAAGTTGCTCCGCGACGGAACGGTTGTCTACGAAGGAAAGCTGGACTCACTTAAGCGCTTCAAGGATGACGTCCGGGAAGTACAGGAAGGTTACGAGTGCGGCCTGGCGCTGGAAAACTTTAACGACATCCAGGAAGGCGACGTTATCGAAGCCCTCACTACCGAAACGATAAAACGGGAACTGGCGTAAATAGTCGTTAGTGGTTAGTGGTTGGTGGTGCCAACGACCAACCACCAACGACCCACGACCAAATGGGGGGATGTCCATGTCTTACCGTCCGGAGAGATTGGCGGAGGCAATCAAAAAAGAAATCTCGGATCTGCTCTTTAACGAGCTGAAGGACCCGCGCATTGGCTTTGTGACCATTACGGCGGTAGAAGTATCACCCGATTTGCGGACGGCCAAGATTTACGCCAGCGTTTACGGTTCCGCCGAAGAACAAAGAGCTACCCTGGCGGCTCTGCAGCGCGCCCAGGGTTTTATCCGCAGCGAACTGGGGAAGCGGATCAGGCTGCGGCACACACCCGAGATCACTTTTAAGCTGGATCCCTCGATTCGCCGCGGCGCCCGGGTAATGGAGCTGCTGGAAGAAATTAAGGGCAGGGAAGGAAAGGTTCATGAATGACCTGCAGGCGATTGCCGGAGTGCTGCAAAGATCCCGGAAAATCATTATCGGCGGGCACATCATGCCCGACGGCGATTGCGTCGGTTCGGTGGCGGCGCTGGGCCTGGCGCTCACGCAGTTGGGCAAGGACGCAACCATGGCCATGCCCGACCCGGTCCCGGACATTTTTCGCTTTTTGCCGGGGGCGGCGGCTTTTTTGGCCGGCGAAAACGCCTTGAGCGGGGATTATGACACTTTTATGGTGCTGGACTGCTCCGTTCCCGAGCGCCTGGGGGCCCTGCGCCCCCTCTTGGAGCGCCGCCGCCTCACCGTTTGCAACATCGACCACCACGTCAGTTCCCATAATTTTGCCGATTATAATTACGTCGATCCGCGGGCGGCGGCAACGGCGGAAATAGTGCAGGACCTCTGCGCCCTGCTGGGGGCGAGGATTACCCCCGAGATAGCCACCTGTTTATACACGGGAATCATTACCGATACGGGTTCTTTTCAGTACGAAAATACTACGCCGGATACCCACCGCCGGGCGGCGCAGCTGATTGAAAAAGGCGCGCCGGCGCATGTGATTAATATCCAGATCTACGAACAGAAACCGCTGGCCCAATTAAGGGTGCTGGAGGCGGTTTTGCCCACGCTGCGGTTGAGCCCCTGCGGGCGGGTGGCCTGGATGAGCGTGACCAAAGAGCTGCTCAATAATTTGCAGGCAAAAGACGAGCACGTGAACGGGTTGATTAATTACGCCCGCTCCGTGCGGGGGGTGGAAGTGGCCCTGTTATTTCGGGAAATGGCGCCCGGGCGCTATAAGATCAGCTTCCGCTCGAAAGAAGTGGTGGACGTGAACCGCTTGGCCGGCCGCTTCGGAGGCGGAGGGCACGTGCGGGCGGCCGGTTGCGTGCTGGAGGGCGACCTTCCTTTTCTGCAATCCCGGGTGGTGGAAGCGGCGCTGGAAGAGATCAGGGTGAGCGGGGCCTGATGGCCGTGGCTCTGGACGGTATTTTAAATGTGGCTAAGCCCTCCGGGATGACCTCCCACGACGTGGTCGACTACCTTCGCCGCTTAACCGGGGTAAAGAAAGCCGGCCACACGGGCACGTTGGACCCGGGAGCGACCGGGGTGCTCCCGGTCTGCCTGGGGAAAGCCACCCGCATCATCCGTTACCTGCCGGGCGACAAAGCCTACCGGGCGGAAATAACTTTCGGCATCGCCACGAACACGGGAGACGGTTACGGAGAAGTGATCCGCCGCGGCGATGCTGCGGACCTGACCCGGGAGAAAGTGGCCGCAGCCCTGCAGCACTTTAAGGGAAAAATCGAACAGATCCCGCCGATGACGTCGGCTGTGCGGCACCAGGGGAAAAGGCTCTACGAACTGGCCCGGCAGGGCCTGGAGGTCGAGCGAAAAGCCCGCCGGGTGGTTATCTACGACCTCCGGCTGGTGAACGTTTCCGGTTTGGGGAGCGGGACGCCGCGCGCCGTCATCGAACTTGCCTGCTCAGCGGGGACTTACGTCCGTTCTTTATGTATTGACCTGGGCGAAAAGCTGGGTTGCGGCGCCCATATGAGCGCGCTGGTGCGAACCAGGGCCGGCCCCTTCACCCTGGAAAACGCTTTGCCGCTGGAGGAAATCGCCGCGCTGCACCGGCGGGGCGGCCTGCCCGGAGTGCTGGTGAGCCCGGCCGAAGCGCTGGCCCATCTGCCGGCCATACAGGTAAAACCGACGGCCGTCCCGGCCGTAAAATCCGGCAACCAGCTATATCTGCCCGGTGTTGCGGGGTACGGCGATGAGATAAATCGTTTAGAGAGTGGCCAGCTGGTCAGACTGTTTGCCGGCCAAGATCTTTTAGCCGTTGCCCGCAAGAGACAAGACGCAGCGGGGAAACCCTATTTTCAGCCGGAAACAGTGCTTGCCGATCCTTGCTCCGACATCCGACATCCGACATCCGACGACCGACGACTTATTTAGGGGGTTTAAGGAATAAGTGGAAGTATACGAGACCTGGCAAAACATCAAAGAAAAATATCCGCGGCTTGCCGTCGGCCTGGGCAACTTTGACGGGGTGCACCTCGGTCACCAGAAATTGATTCGGGAACTGGTCGCCGCCGCTAAAAAAAGGCAAGGACATTCCCTCGTCTTTACCTTTCATCCCCACCCCACGGCAGTCCTGGATCCCAAAAACGCCCCGCCCTTGCTTTTAACCCGGGAGGCAAAAGAAGAGATGATTGCCCGCCTGGGCGTGGATGTTCTTTTGCGGGTGCCTTTCACCCCGGAATTTGCCCGCACCGCCCCGGAAGATTTTATTGCCGGGGTGCTCGTTGCGGGATTGGGCGTCCGGGTCGTGCTCGTGGGCTATAACTATACTTTCGGTTACCAGGGCAAAGGGACGGTCGCTTTGTTAAAAGAGTACGGCGAAAGGTATAATTACGACCTTCATGTGATCCCGCCGGTAGTCATCGACGGCCAGGTGGTCAGCAGTACGCTGATCAGGCAGTTGGTCAAAGACGGGGAAGTGGCGGAAGCCGCCAAGTTCCTGGGTTATTTTCCGTTTGTGGAAGGCGTCGTGGTGGCCGGCGAGAAAAGGGGGACCATGCTAGGCTTCCCCACGGCCAACCTGGAGCCGGACGCGCATGTGCTTATCCCGGCCAACGGCGTTTATTCCGTGCGGGTGCCGGTTAACGGCGATGCTTTCCTGGGGGTGGCCAATGTCGGCGTGCGGCCGACTTTCTACGGCCGGAACAGCAGGCGCAATATCGAAGTGCACCTCCTCGACTTCCAGGGGGATCTTTACGGGAAATCCATCCAGGTTCATTTTATCCGGCGCCTCCGCGGGGAAAAACGTTTTGCTTCCCCCCAGGATTTGGTCGCCCAGATTAAGCAGGATATTTTAAAGGCGCGGGGAATTACTTAATTACTTTCCGATGTTAAAGTTAATTGGTGCTCCGGAGGATGGTATCTTTGTTATAGATGAAAATTGCCAAATAATAGAGTGCAATGTTTTAAGCAGAGAAATTATGCAGGCTGCTTCTTCCAATCATGAAAGCCAGTCTTTTCTCAATGAAAACCGGCTTTCTTTAATTAAACAAGTATTTGTTGATGGTATTCCCGTAAAAGGCGAATTGTTCATTAAGGGGCCAAAACTTTATTCAGCTTGTTATTTGCCGGTTTTTCGTGAACAAAAAGTTGTCTCGGTGATCGCCTGGTATCAAGACATCACAACGAAGGAAAAGCTGGGGAAAGAACTGGGAACAGAACTTGAGCTGGCGCTTGAAAAAGTGCGCGAGCTGGAAGCCGTCTTTGAGTATTCTCACGATGGTATCTGGGTGATGAACGGAGAAGGGGTTACCTTGCGAGTTAACAAATCGTGGGAAGAGTTTTCCGGGATTAAGCGGGAGGAAGTGATTAGGAAGACTGTTTTTGCTTTGCTTTTTTCCAGGGGGAAGGAAAGTGACTGGGTTTTCACCCTGAGGAACCCTTTTTCTGGGTCGGGTCCTCCCAATGCGGTAGTATATGTTTTGATTCTCAAAAACGGGCTTGATCGGTGACCGCTTCGGCCGGCCTGCTTCAGGGGTGGCCGAAGCGGTCACTGGCTTTACTTTTCCTTTGTTTTGTTGCTAATCCTTACTGTTGAAATCTGCAAATGTCTTCCGGAAGAAAGTTTACTTCTCCCGGTATTTATGCTACAATGATCAATGTTGAAGCCCCTCGCCCCGGGAAAGGAGACGCTGCATGGGGGTCCCCAGGTTCGATTCCTCGGAAGAGGAAATCAAAAAGTGGGTCCGGTCAATCGCTCTCATCTGTTTAAGCGAGGAATTCCAGGAGTTGAAAAACGAACTGGAGCAGATTTACCGGCAGGCGAATCTGGAAGATCCGGTCATTAACGCTTTTCAGGACGCCCTTTACGCCTTCCTGGCGGAGGAAGCAGACAACCTGTTTTCGCTCGGAGGCCTTTTGTAAGATGCGCGTAATCGTTACCGAACACGCCCGCAAAAGGCTGAACGACCTGCGCCAGGAAAAAATAACGGTGGCGGACATCGTTAATGCCGCCGGCAGCATCCCGGGGCGGATCCCGACGGCCACCCGTTTTCGCGGCTTTTTGGCCAAATCGGGCCGGGTGTTTGACCTGGTTGCCAAGGACATCCCGGACGGCCGCCTGGTGATCACGATTATCGGCAAATGAACTGCAGACCAGGTAATGCGCCTTTTGACGACGGTTCACTTAGTCTGCAGCGATTAGGTCAGAATACGGGGAGGTGAGCGAATGGCCGTTACGACAACGGAGAAGCAGGCAGTCATTGAACAGTACAAGTTGCACGAAAACGACACCGGCTCGCCGGAGGTGCAGGTGGCTCTTTTAACCCGGCGCATTAACAACCTTACCGAGCACTTGAAAATCCATAAAAAAGATTTCCATTCCCGGCGCGGGCTTTTAAAGATGGTCGGCCACCGGCGGGCACTGTTGAATTATCTTAAGGAGCGCAATTACGAACGTTACCGCACGTTGATTGAGAAACTGGGTTTGCGCAGGTAGCGTGACCATAGAAAAGCGGGGTTGACCCCGCTTTTTCTAAGATATTGCGCCGGGGGGATACTAAAATTGAACAGAAAACAGGAGGTTTAACTTTTCATGACCGAAGAGCAAGGAATGTTAGAAAGGGAAATCGACATCGGGGGCCGGCCCCTGAAACTGCAGCTGGGCAAGGTGGCCAGGCAGGCCGGCGGCTCCGTTCTGGTCAGGTACGGCGATACGGTGGTGCTGGTTACCGCCACCATGGCGCCGGAAGTGCGCGAAGGAATCGATTTTTTCCCGCTGACGGTGGATTACGAAGAAAGGCTTTACGCGGTGGGCAGAATTCCGGGGGGGTTTATTAAGCGCGAGGGCCGCCCCAGCGAAAAAGCCATTTTGAGCGCCCGCCTGATTGACCGCCCCATCCGCCCGCTTTTTCCCAAGGGCTTCCGGAACGAAGTGCAGGTGGTCGCCACCGTTCTTTCCGTCGACCAGGACAATCCGCCGGAAATCACCGCCATGATCGGCGCCTCCGCTGCTTTGCACGTGAGCGAGATTCCTTTCGGCGGCCCTATCGGCGGCGTTATCGTGGGCCTGGTGGACGGCCGGCTGGTCATCAATCCCACCCTGGCCCAGGCGGAAAAAAACCAGTTGCATCTCGTCGTTGCGGGTACGGGGGAGGCCGTGATGATGGTGGAGGCCGGCGCCCGGGAAGTGCCCGAGGAAACCATTTTAGAGGGAATTGCTTTTGGGCACCAGAAGGTTAAAGAAATTGTCAATTTTATAAAAGCTTTCCGGGAAGAAGCCCTGGCCCGCGGCCTGGCCAGGCCGAAGTTCGAGCCGGCCGTTGAAGAGATTAACCCGGAAGTGGAGCAGGCGGTGGCCCGGGAGGCCGAGGAAAAAATCAGAGCGGCAGTTAAGCGCTGCATCGACGAAAGAAAGGAGAAAAAGGAAAGGGAAAAATTCTTGGAAGAAGTGAAAGCCCAGCTGGTGCAGACTTACCTGGAAACCTTCCCGGAGGAAGAGAAGAGCATTGCGAAAGTGGTGGAAAACGCCGAGAAGAAAATAGTGAGGGAATTTATTCTCAAGAAAGGCATCCGCATCGACGGCAGGGCCTTGGACGAGGTACGCCCTCTGGCCATAGAAGTGGGGCTTTTGCCCAGAACGCACGGATCGGCCCTTTTCCGGCGGGGGCAAACGCAGGTGCTTTCCACCGTGACCTTGGGCCCCATTTCGGACGAGCAGATTTTAGACGGGCTCGACGTGGAGGAGACCAAGCGGTTCATGCACCACTACAATTTCCCGCCGTACAGCACCGGGGAGGTAAGGCCGATCCGGTCGCCCGGGCGCCGGGAGATCGGGCACGGCGCGCTGGCCGAGCGGGCGCTGGAGGCGGTTATTCCGGGGGAAGACGTCTTTCCCTACACCATCCGGATTGTGTCCGAGGTCCTGGAATCCAACGGCTCCACATCCATGGGAAGCGTTTGCGGCAGCTGTTTAAGCCTGATGGACGCGGGCGTGCCGATCAAGGCCCCGGTTTCCGGGGTGGCCATGGGCCTGGTGAAAGAGGGCGACGAGGTGGCCGTTTTGACGGATATCCAGGGGATTGAAGACCATCTGGGGGACATGGATTTTAAGGTGGCCGGTTCGGCCAACGGGGTAACGGCCCTGCAGATGGATATCAAGATCCCCGGGGTGACGAAGGAAATCCTGGCGAAGGCCCTGGCCCAGGCCCACGGGGGGCGGATGTACATCCTGCAGAAGATGCTGGAAGTCATTCCTGCCTACCGTCCGGAACTGTCGCCGTATGCGCCGCGCATTCTGCACATGGTGATTGATCCGGATAAAATAAGGGATGTAATCGGTCCGGGAGGAAAAATCATTAGAAAAATCATCGAAGAAACCAACGCCGAAATTGACATTGAAGACGACGGCCGGGTTTTCATCGCCGCCGTTGACCCCAAAGGAGGCCAGCGGGCCGTGGAAATCATTGAAAGCCTGACCAAGGAGGTCGTCACCGGCGCAATCTATACCGGAAAAGTCACCCGGGTGACCGATTTCGGCTGCTTCGTGGAGATTATTCCGGGGGTGCTGGGCCTGCCGGGGAAAGAAGGTCTGGTGCACATCTCCCAGCTGGCGCACCAGCGCGTGAACAGGGTTGAGGACGTGGTCAAAGAAGGCGACACTATCGTCGTCAAGGTGCTGGGCTACGACAACCAGGGACGGTTGCGCCTTTCCCGCAAAGACGCCCTGCCGGTAGAACCCAGACGCACCCCCGGCGCGGGAGCTCCCCATAAGCGTCCGGCGCGGGCCAGAGAGGCGCGAAGGTAGTGGTGAGTCGTGGGTCGTTAGTCGTGGGGATTTGGTTTTTCGGAAAAACGCCAACGAACCCGAACACTACTGGAAAATCCAGGATAGATAAACATGCTCATTTTAACAAACCAACTACCAACCATCATTTGGTTGTAGGTCGTTTGGTGGTGAGTCGTTCGGGCTCTTTTCATAGTATGCTGTTTAGAACAACCTGTTGATCGCTTTCGTCTCCCAACCACTAATACTACAGCGTAAATTCATCTTTTGAACCTGACCTTCATTCGGGTTTCAGGAGCTTCAGCTTTTTTTCGGTGAGCCTTGGAGACACCAGGTTCGCTTAATTCATCTTGTAAATTACGCTGTAGTACTAACCACCAACCACCAAATTGGTCGTGAGTCGTTGGTGGTTGATCGTTGGGAATGGCAATCCAAGAGACACTTTACCCGGATAGAAACACACCAAAAACCGAACATTTTGATCGCCTAAATAAACCCACCACCAACCACCAACCACCATTTTGAGGGGGATAGTTAAGTCGTTATGTACCAGAGAGTGGTGCTGGACAACGGAGTGCAAATCTTGACGGAAGACATCCCCCACGTCCGCTCGCTCGCCCTGGGCGTCTGGGTGGACGTGGGTTCGCGGGACGAACCGGAAGAGCTGGCGGGGGTATCCCATTTTATTGAACACCTCCTTTTTAAGGGGACCGGGAAGCGCACGGCCAGGCAAATCGCCGAGGCGCTGGACGCCGTGGGCGGGCAGTTAAACGCCTTTACCACGAAAGAATTTACCTGTTTTTACGCCCGGGTGATGGACGAATACTTCGATCTCGCCCTGGATGTTCTGGCGGACATGATTTTTAACCCCCTTTTTAAACCGGAGGATATCGACCGGGAAAGAAACGTGATCGTCGAAGAAATCAAGATGTACGAAGACACCCCCGACGAACTGGTCCACGACGTCTTTGCCAACACCATCTGGCAGGGCCATTCCCTGGGGCGCCCGATCATCGGCAACGCCGGAGTCATCGGCGGTTTAAGCCGGGAGCAAATCCTCGCTTACTTTCAGAAAAATTACCGCCCGGGGAATTTCATTGTGGCCCTGGCCGGGAATATCGACCACCAGCAGGCCGTGGAAAAAATCCAAAAGGTTTTTCAAGGCGCGAACGGGCAGGCTTCCCGCCGCGAACAAAACCGGCCCGTGCCGCAGCACCTGGTAACCTGCCGGCAAAAAGAAACGGAGCAAATCCACTTATGCCTGGGCGCGCCGGGGCTGCCCCTGGACCACGAGCAGATTTACGTGCTCCAGATCATCAACACTATTTTGGGCGGCGGCTTAAGTTCCCGGCTGTTCCAGGAAATCCGCGAAAACCGCGGCCTGGTCTACTCGATTTACTCTTACCACAGCAGCTACCGGGACACCGGGCTTTTTTGCGTTTACGCGGGCTTAAGCAAAAATAACGTGGCGCCGGTCATGGAACTGGTTTTCAACGAAATCAGGAACATCCAGCAAAACGGGATTACGGACGAAGAATTGCGCCGGGCCAAAGACCAGATGAAGGGGAATTTATTTTTAAGCCTGGAAAACGTCAGCACGCGGATGAGCAGGCTGGCCAAGTCCCAGCTTTACCTGGGAAAAGTGGTTCCGCCGGAAGAAGTGGTGGAAAAAATAAACCAGGTGACGGCAGAGCAGATCAGGGAACTTGCCCGCACCGTGCTGGCGCCGGAGACCTTCGCCATCGCCAGCGTCGGTCCCTGGGACGACTGCGCCGCCCTGCACCAGGCGGCGGGGCGGGTGATGTGATTTATTTTATAGCTGGAGAGTGCGATTCTTTGGAAAAGATGGCTGAATATTTCGATCTGCACAGCTCAGAGGATCTTGAATGGGAACCGGCAGATCTTAAAATCGCAAAAAAAGAGGGACCAGACGAAAACGATCAAATGGTACATGTTTCCGTTAAGTTAAGCAAGCAAGATTTAACAGCTCTGCGTAAAGCTGCAAAAAAGGCAGGGATTAGCCAGGGAAATTATCTTAGGTTGCTGATCCGGAAAGCAGTAAGTCAGTAATTTTTCTGAATCGGGGGCTTGTTCCCGTTTCTTGCGAATTTTAAGCGTTTCCTTTTGTGGGGAAGCGTTTTTCTTTTTTCGAGGTGCCGGCAAAAAATTTTTTCGAAAATGATCGGTTTGGAAGCAGGATTTAAAAAATTATGGGAGAATAGGTATTTTCAATTTCTCATTGATAAATTAACAATTCATAATGTGAAAGGTAAATTAAGGAAAGACGGTCAACAGGAATGCATCACCACATTTCCAGCGTAGTGAAAGCCCTTTCTCTACTCAACTACTTTACCAAAGAACAACCGGTGCTTACCCTCGATGAACTTTGCGTCCTGACCAAATTTTCACGCTCCACCACCTACCGGCTGGTGACTACCTTAGAACATTCCGGCTTTCTCCGCAGGATTCCGGATCATAACAAAGAATACCGGTACGGGCTGGGTTTTAAGCTTTTAGAGCTGGGGAGCATGGTGAAGGAACAGCTGGAAGTGCGCAGGGTAGCTCTCCCCCACATGATTAAACTGCGCAACGAGGTTGGCGATTCAGTTCAGCTGGTTGTTGTGGACGGCCTGGAAGGCGTGTACGTGGAAGTGGTGGAAGCGATCAAACCGGTGCGGCTGTACATCCGGCCCGGCCGGAGGGCGCCGCTTTACGCCGGTGCCTCAACGCGCCTGCTCCTGGCTTTTATGCCTGAAGAGAAGATCGCCGGCATCCTCAAAGAGCGGCCGCCCGTGGCGCATACGCCCGCGACGATAACGGACGTTCCCAGGTTGCTCGGTGTTCTGGCCGAGGTGAGAAAAGCGGGATACGCTTTGAGCCGGGCAGAACTCGAGCCCGGCTCGGCCGAGTTGGCCGTTCCTCTGCGCGACCACGCCAAAAAGGTGGTTGCCGCCTTGAGCATTGCCGGGCCTCTTCACGCCTACCAGGATGAGGATGTCGGGAGGTTATTGCCCGTGCTCCGGCAAACCGCCCGGGACATATCCCGCAGCCTCGGTTATTTTGATTAATTGCGGGGGAGGTGAAGGAAAAAAGTTTTAACAATTTAATCAGGCCGGCCAATAAGCTGACAATTTAAAATTTTACGTGAAGGAGGTTGCTTTTAATGTCTTTTTGGAAAATGAAGAGGAGCCTTTGGCTCGTGGCGGCGGTGTTGATTGTGGCCCTGGCCGGCGCCGGGTGCGCTTCACAAAAAAAGCCGGCCGGACAGGCCCAGGAAAAACCGGCGGCCAAGGAAGTTAAGATCGGCACCATCTATCCGCTGACCGGCGCCGCGGCCGTTACCGGGATCGACCTGATGAACGGGGTGAAGCTGGCCGCCGAAATCATCAACGGAGAATATCCGGACTTGAACCTGCCCCTGGCGAAAACGAAGGGCTTGTCCAACCTGGGCGGGGCCACCGTCACCATCGTGTCCGGAGACCACCAGGGTTCGGCGGAGAAAGGAATGAGCGAGGCGGAGCGGCTGATTAACCAGGAAAAGGTTGCCGCCCTGATGGGCTGTTACCACAGCGCGGTGACGGCGACTGCCAGCCAGGTTGCGGAGCGATACGGCATCCCCTTTGTGAACGGCACGTCCACCTCTCCTACCTTGACGCAGCGAAACTTTAAGTGGTTTTTCCGCACCACCCCCGATGACGACATGTTTGCCAAGAATTTCTTCCAGTTCCTTGACGATTTGAAGAAAAAGGGAACGGTCAAAGATCCCAGGCTGGCTATTGTTTACGAAAATACCCTCTGGGGTACGGACGTTGGGAAGGCCGAAAATAAATTCGCGAAAGAGTTTGGTTACAATGTGGTAGCCGACATTGCTTACCCGGCAAAGAGCACCAACGTCGGCAGCGAGGTGCAAAAGCTCAAGGCCTCCGGGGCGAACATCGTCCTGCAGGCTTCCTACGCTTCCGACGCCATCCTGTACATGAAGACTTACAAGGACATGGACTACAATCCGGAGGCCATCCTGGCCATGGACGCCGGCTTTATTGACACGGAGTATCTGAAGGCGCTGGGCAAAGACGGCTATTACGTTTTCAGCCGCGAAGTCTGGGCGCTGGACTTTGGCAAAAAGAAACAAATCGTCGAAAAGGTAAATGACCTATACAAACAAAAATACGGCTCGAACATGAACGGCAATTCAGCCCGCGCCTTCACCGCTCTCCTGGTTTTGGCCGACGCCATCAACCGGGCGGGCTCCACCGACCCGGCGGCGATTAAAAAGGCCCTGGAAGAAACGAATATACCGGGAGACCAATTGATCATGCCCTGGCAGGGGGTCAAGTTCGACCCGGCGACTCACCAGAACGTGCTCGGCTCGGGGATCATCGTCCAGATCCAGGACGGCCAGTACGTTACCGTGTGGCCCTGGGATTTAGCTTCCAGGCAGATCATCTGGCCGACCCCCAAGTGGAAGGATAGGAAGTAAGAGGCAAAAACAGGGGAAGCGGAGGGGGAAACCCCCTTCTCCTTCCCCCCACTTTTAATCTTTGCGTCTATTTTTGGGGAAATTGCCCAGTTATTGTAATTCCGGTCCGATGGCAATAAAAAACCAAAGGAGGTGCTTGCAGCTTTGCCCGAAGCAACTTCCGCCATAATTATCCAAACAATTTTCACCGGCCTGCTGTGGGGGTGCATCTACGCCTTAATCGCGCTGGGCCTGACGGTGATCTTCGGGGTGATGGACATAGTGAATTTCGCCCACGGCGAATTTTTGATGGCCAGCATGTTTCTTGCCTACCTGTTTAACGTCTGGTGGGGCCTGGACCCGCTACTGGCTCTCCCCCTCGTTACCATCGTTCTATTTTTCTTCGGCGTGGGCACTTACCGGGTATTGATCAGGCCGGTGCTGAACGCGCCGATGCTGGCGCAGATCTTCGCCACTTTCGGGCTGCTCGTTTTTCTGCGCAGCCTGGCGCAGTTTTTGTTCAGCGCCGATTACCGCATGATCGAAACGGTGGCGGTCGGCGGCCGGGTCGAAGTCCTGGGGGCTTTTCTGGCCAGGCCCCAGCTGGTGGCCGCGGCCGGGGCGATGATTATGTTTGCCCTGGTCTATCTTTTTATCACCAAAACCAAGACCGGCTGGGCGCTGCAGGCCGTTGCCGAAAACAAGCAGGCGGCGGCGCTCATGGGGATCAACAGCGGCCGGATGTTTGCCCTGGCGTGGGGGATCGGGGCCGCGTGCGTGGGGGTTGCCGGCGCGCTCCTGGCGAACTTTTACTACGTTTTTCCCGAAGTGGGGGCGATTTTTGGCTTTTTGGCCTTCGTGACCGTTGCCCTGGGCGGGTTCGGAAGCGTTCCCGGGGCGTTTTTTGCCGGCCTGATCATCGGCGTAACCGAAGCCCTGGCCGGAGTATTTATCCTTCCCTCCCTGAAGTACGCCGTTGTTTTTGTCATTTATCTGCTGGTCGTGCTCATCCGGCCTCGGGGCCTGATGGGCACTGCGTAAAAGAGGTGTTTTTGGCGTATGCAAGAACCTGGGCAGAAAATATCTTTAATTCCCAACGTTAACTTAAAAACCGGGGCGGTTCTCGGCGGAATCTTCCTGGCGCTTGCGTTTTTCCCTGTGTTCGTGTCCAGCCCGTTTTACCTGCATTTAATGATCCTCATTTTTCTTTACTCCCTTTTAGGAGGGGCGTGGAATATTTTAGGCGGGTATGCCGGGCAGGTTTCCCTGGGGCACGCCGTCTATTTCGGACTGGGGGCCTATACTTCCACAATCCTTCTCCTGGAGTGCAACTTAAGCCCCTGGCTGGGCATGCTTGCCGGGGGGCTGGCGGCCGTCCTCGTCTCCCTGGCCCTGGGGTATCCCTGCTTTCGTTTAAGGGGCCATTATTTTGTCATCGCCACCATCGCCCTGGGCGAAATAGTCTTCGTTCTCTTCGTAAACTGGGAATGGGTCGGCGGGGCGGTCGGCAAATACCTGCCCATCTTGCCGGCGAGCCTGGCCAGCTTCCAGTTTGCCCGCAAGGAGCCTTATTATTATATCGCCTTTGCTTTTTTGGGCGCCCAGTTGCTCTGCACCTACCTTATGGAAAAAAGCTACCTGGGGTATTATTTCCGGGCCGTCAAAGACGACCCCGACGCGGCCCGGAGCCTGGGGATCAACATTACCCGCTACAAGCTCGTCGCCATGGCTTTGAGCGCCTTTTTCGTGGCCGTGGGCGGCACTTTTTACGCCCAGTACGTTCTTTATATCGATCCGGAGAGCGTTTTGCCCATGATGCTCTCCATCCAGGTTTGCCTGATCGCCATCCTCGGCGGGGTGGGCACCCTTTGGGGCCCCGTCCTCGGCGCCGCCATTATGATTCCCCTTTCCGAGTTCAGCCGGGCCTACCTGGGCGGAGGGGGAACGGCCCTGGATCTGCTCATTTACGGTTTGTTAATCATGATCATCGCGGTGGTCAAACCCTCCGGCTTGATGGGTATAATTACCAGGAAATAGGTGATGGGAAGTGGTCTTTTTTGCGGCGGAAGGAATAACCAAACAATTTGGCGGCCTGTTGGCCTGCCACAAGGTTGATTTGCAAATCAACGAAGGAGAAATTGTCGGTTTGATCGGTCCCAACGGAGCCGGCAAAAGCACCTTTTTCGCCCTGGTGGCGGGCTTTTACAAGCCTGATGCGGGAAAAGTATTCTTTCTCGGCGAGGAAATCACCGGAATGGCGCCGGAAGAGATCTGCCGGCGGGGAATTGCCCGCACCTTTCAAATTGTGCGCCCGTTCGGCAGCATGACGGTGCTGGAAAATATTCTGGTGGGCGCCTTTTTCCGCGATAAAAACAAAAAGCGGGCCGCGGCCTGGGCGGAAGAAGTGCTCGCCTTTACCGGCCTGGCCGCCCGCCGGGACGTTTTGGCCGGAGAACTGACGATCGCGGATAAAAAAAGGCTGGAGCTGGCGCGCGCCCTGGCGACGAGGCCGAAGCTGCTCCTGCTCGACGAAGTGATGGCCGGCCTGAATCCCAAGGAAACGCAGGAAGCCGTGGAGCTCGTCCAGGCAATCAACCAAAGGGGCGTGACTCTGTTCGTCGTCGAGCACGTGATGGAAGTGATCATGCCCATTTCTCACCGGGTAATGGTGCTGGACGGCGGAAATAAAATAGCCGAGGGTCCGCCGGAGGAAGTGGCGAAGAATCCGGAAGTGATCAAGGCTTATCTGGGGGAAAAGTACTATGCTGCGGGTTAAGGAAATCGCCGCCGGCTACAAGGGAATGCCGGCGGTTCACGACGTCTCCTTTGAGGTGCGGGAAGGGGAGATTGTGGCCGTCGTCGGCGCCAACGGGGCGGGCAAATCAACAATTTTGCGCGCCGTCTCCGGCCTTGTCAAGGTGACCCGGGGGGAAATTATTTTTCTGGGGCAAAACATCAGCCAGTGGCCGCCGCACCGGATCGTCGCCGCCGGGATCGCGCACGTTCCGGAAGGAAGGCTGACCTTTGCCCGCATGACCGTGGAGCAAAACCTCGCCCTGGGCGCTTACACCATCTCGTCGGCTGCAGAAAAGGATTCCCTTTTGGAAGAAGTTTATACCCTGTTCCCCCGGCTGCGGGAAAGAAGGTTCCAGACGGCCGGAACGTTAAGCGGCGGGGAGCAGCAGATGCTCGCCATCGCCAGGGGGCTCATGTCGGCGCCCAGGTTAATGCTCCTGGACGAGCCGTCCCTGGGTTTAATGCCCAAGCTGGTCGACCTGATTTTTGATTTCGTGCGCCGGATCAAAGAAAAAGGAAAAACCATCCTGCTGGTGGAACAAAATGTCCGGGAGGCCCTGGAGCTGGCCGACAGGGCTTACGTGCTCCAGACGGGCCGCATCGTTGCGCAGGGCACCGGCGAAGAGCTTTTGGCCAGCGACCTGGTGCGCCGGGCTTACCTGGGGATGTAAGGAGTTACTGCGACGGCAAACCGTGACGGCAAACGAACGCCAGGCAGGACGGCCTTAAGGGGGGAGAAAACCGATGATCGTAACAATCGACCTTAACTGCGACCTGGGCGAAAGCTTCGGGGCGTACGCAATAGGCAACGATGCAGAAGTAATCAGGCATATCTCGTCGGCGAACGTGGCCTGCGGCTTTCACGCCGGCGACCCCCGCGTCATGGAGCGCACGGTTGCCCTGGCCAAAAAGTACGGCGTGGCCGTGGGCGCGCACGTGGGCTACCCCGACCGGGTTGGTTTCGGGCGGCGCGAAATGAGCTTGAGTTACGCAGAGGTGAAGAGCGACGTCCTTTACCAGGTCGGCGCGCTGGCCGCTTTTTGCCGGGCGGCGGAAGTCTCCTTGCGGCACGTCAAGCCGCACGGAGCCTTGTACAACATGGCGGGAAAAGACGCCGTGCTGGCGCAGGCCATCGCGGAAGCCGTCGCCGCCTTCGACAAAACCCTGCTGGTCTTTGCCCAGCCCGGTTCGCAGCTCGCGGAAGCCGCCAGAGGCACGGGATTGCGCGTGGTAAACGAAGTTTTTGCCGACCGGGCCTACCGGGCGGACGGCAGCCTGGTGAGCAGAAGCGTTCCGGGCGCGGTGATCGAAGATCCCGAAGAAGTAGTCGCGAGGGTTTTGGACATGGTCATTCGCCGGAAGGTGGTCACCCTCGACGGTCAGGAAATCACCGTGGACCCGGAGACAATCTGTGTCCACGGAGATAATCCCGGCGCCCTGGCGCTGGTGGTGGCGATCAGGGAACGGCTGCAGGCGGCCGGCGTGAAGATTTCCCCGCCTTGAAAATTTTGTCCGGGCGCCCCGGCCAACCTGGTGGTCCTGCCGCGCGCCCCGGCCTTTGATTTTTTAGTGGAGGAAACCACAGAAATAACCGGGTACTGGCGCAGCGATCCGGTCGCCTTTTGCCCGGGTGCAGCTTTACCTTTGGGAAGGCTTTAATGGACGCGGGGATTGAACCCCAGCACGTGCGGGAAAGGAAAAATGCGGAGGGCAAAAAAGAAAGTGAAAGAGGGCAAAACTCCCCGGTGGCCCCGGTTTCGAACGGCCGGCGATAGCGGCCTGCTTATCGAATGGGAGAATAGAATACATCAAAGAATCAACAGGCAGGTCCAAACTGCCGCGGAAAAAATTGCCGGCCTGGACGGAATTGTCGAACTGGTGCCGGCCTACCGGACGGTGACGGTTTATTACGACCCCCGAAGGGCGGCTTACCACGAACTGGTGGAAGAGATTAAGGAAAGGCTTTCGGCCGGCGCTGCCCCAAAAAAGACGCGCCCGAAAACGGTGGAAATACCCGTCTGCTACGGTGGGGAGTACGGACCGGATTTGGATTTTGTCGCCGGCTACCACGGCCTCGAACCGGCGGAAGTGGTCGCCCTGCATACAAAAAGCCCGTATCACGTGTATATGCTGGGGTTTCTGCCCGGGTTTCCCTACCTGGGCGGTTTGCCGGAGAGGCTCGCCACCCCCCGGCTCGACTCTCCCCGGATGAGCGTCCCGGCCGGCTCCGTGGGAATTGCGGGGAACCAGACGGGGATCTACCCGGTCGCCAGTCCGGGGGGGTGGCGGATCATCGGGCGGACCCCGCTCGCGCTGTTTGACCCGGCAAAAGAACCGCCGGCGCTTTTGAGTCCGGGTGATCAAGTGCGTTTTGTCCCCATTGACGAAAGGGAGTTTACGCAACTGGCCGCCGGTGCTGAAAAAGCGGAGGAACCGGTGCTGGAAGTGCTTTTCCCGGGCCTTTTCACCGTTGTCCAGGACCTGGGCAGGTACGGCTACCGGAAATACGGCGTGCCGCCGGCGGGCGCGGCGGACCGGTTCTCTCTCCGGCTGGCGAACATTCTGGCGGGCAACGACGAAAATGCCGCCGGCCTGGAGATCACCGTCAGCGGACCAACTCTGCGCTTCTTAAGGGATACGGAAATTGCCGTTGCCGGGGCGGAGGCCACCGTTCTGCTGAACGGCAGGCAAATTCCCTGCTGGTCGGCCGTTCCGGTCAAAACAGGGGACGTTTTGTCTTTTTCCGGCAACAGCGAAAACGGTTGCCGGACCTATCTAGCCGTGGCCGGCGGGATTGCCGTACCGAAAGTGATGGGCAGCCGGGCGACTTACCCGCGCGCCGCCTGCGGAGGACACGAGGGGCGGGCACTGGTCGCCGGGGATGTTTTAAAGGCTTATCCGGCCGGGAGCAGGGGCCGGCGGAAAAATGCACCAGGAAAAGTGCCGCCGGAAATGCTTCCGGAGTGGAAACAGTCGTGCGTCCTGCGGGTTATTCCCGGTCCCCGGGAGGATTGCTTCACCGCCCGGGGATTGGCCACCCTTTTTGCCGCGGAATACGTGGTCGGCGCCAATTCAGACCGGATGGGTTTAAGGCTGGAAGGCCCCCAAATTGAGCACGCAGGGAAAGCGGAAATCATCTCCGAAGGAACAGTCCCGGGAACGGTCCAGGTTCCCGGCGACGGAAAGCCGATCATTCTGTTTGTGGACGCGCAGACTGTCGGCGGGTATCCGGAAATAGCCACGGTAATTTCCGTTGACCTGCCGAGAGTGGGCCAGTTAAGGCCGGGAGACCGGGTGCGGTTTGCTCCGGTAACCCTGCAGGAAGCGTATGCCCTGCTCAGGGAGGGAGAAGAGAAAATAAAAAGGTTAAGTACCAAGGGATAAAAATGATCACCACCCGCCGAATTTCTCCGCATACTTGAATTAAGTTAGCGCGATTTATTTGTGCTCACCCGCCGCGTAGGCCTCATCCAGGATTTCGACCACGTGTTTGACCTGCACGGGCGGGCCGTATTTTTCCGCCCCGTGCATGAGCTGCAGCAGGCAGCCGGGGTTACCGGTGGCGACTACTTCCGTGCCTGGCGGGAGGTCGGCCATCTTGCGACGCAAAAGGGCCTCGGCCATTTCCGGGTGGGTGAGGTTGTAGATGCCGGCGCTGCCGCAGCAGCGGGCTTCGTCGGGCATCGCCAGCAGCGTTAGTTCCGGCACCTGCCGGAGCAGGCGCTTGGGGGCGTCGGCGACCCCCATGACGTTTTTCAGGTGGCAGGAGGCCTGGTAAGTAACCCGGCGGGGGAAAGAGCCCCGCGGTGGGAGAAAACCGGTTTGGTCCAGAAGCTGGGCGATGTCGATCACCTTCCGGGAAAATTCCCGCGCCCTGTCCGCGTAAACGGTGTCGCCGGCGAGAAGCTCCGGGTACTCCAGAAGAGCGGCTCCGCAGCCGCCGGCGTTGGTCACCACGTAATCCACCCCGGCCGCCAGGAAGGCGTCGATATTCCGGCGGGCCAGCTGTTTGGCGTGATCGCGGCTGCCGTTGTGCAGGTGCAGGGCGCCGCAGCAGCACTGGCCGGCCGGGGCCGCCACCCGGAAGCCGTGCCGCTTCAGGAGGCGGGCCGTGGCCAGGTTTATGCCGGCAAAAAAGACGTCCGTCACGCAGCCCAAAAAAAGGCCGGCGGTGCATCCATCCCCCGCCCTATTCCCGCTTTTTTCGCTTTCCCCGTTTGCCTTTGCGTCGGCCAGGATTGCCCTGGCTGTTCTGGCCGGGATCTCCGGCAGAATGCGTTCCATCTCCCGGACGGCGGGCGGAAAAAGCCTCAGGACGCCCAGCCGCCGGACCGCGGTCCGCAGGCCGGAGCGCTGGTAAAAGCGCAAGAGCCGCCCCGCCAGTTCCAGTCGACCGGGATATGGGAAAAGAGAGCGCATGGCCAGTTCCTGGAGAAAGATCCCCGCGCCGCGCCGCTTCTCAAACCTCTTCAGGCGGTCCCGCGCTTCCTCCACCAGCAGCCCCGGGCGCACACCCGACGGGCAGGCCGCCTCGCAGGCCCGGCAGTCCAGGCAGTCCCAGGCCGTCCGGAAAAGGCCCGGGGCGGCGGCCAGTTCACCCCGGCTGAAGCCCCGCAACAGCTGGACCCGTCCCCGGGGCGAATCCATTTCCAGCCCGGTTTCCTGGAAGGTCGGGCAGTTCCGCACGCACATCCCGCAGTGTACACACCGCAAATAAAGCTCTTCCGGCAGCGGGTCCGAAACACCTTTCTTAATAGGCATAATCCCTTCCTCAAATAAGTTAATAGCCGGTGCCTGGCACTTTATTATTAACTTATTGGGCCGACGGGAAAATTTTCCCCGGGTTCAGGATTCCCCTGGGATCCAGGGCCTGCTTGATTGACCGCATGGCCCAGAGCCCGTTTTCACCGTGTTCCCAGGGCATAAAGGGCGCCTTCATAAAGCCGATGCCGTGTTCGCCCGAAAGGGTGCCGCCCAGTTCCAGGGCAGCCCGGAAAATTTCGGCCACCGCCTGTTCCACCCGCCGCATTTCGTCGGCGTCCCGCTCGTCGCACATGATGTTTGGGTGGAGGTTGCCGTCCCCGGCGTGGCCGAAGATCACGATCTTTAAATCGTATTTGGCGGCGATTTCTTTCAGCCGCCTGACCATTTCGGGGATCCGGCTGCGCGGCACGGTGGCGTCCTCGGAGATTTTGGTGGGTTTAATCCTGGCCACCGCCGGGGAAATGGCCTTGCGCGCCTTCCACAGGTTTTCGGCCTCTTTGGCCGTATTGGCCACGCGTACTTCCCGGGAGCTCATTTCCCGGCACAAGGCGGCGATTTCGGCGATTTGCTGCGCCAGCACGGCGGCCGGTCCGTCGACCTCGACCAGGAGCAACGCCTCCACGTCCAGGGGCAGACCCAGGTGCAAATATTCCTCCACCACCCGGATGCTCTGGTCGTCCATGAACTCCAGGGCGGCGGGCGTAATTCCCCGGGCGATGATAGCGCTGACGGTACGGGCCGCGTCGTCCAGGCGGGGGAAGAAGGTGAGCAGGGTTCGGGTTGCCTCGGGCGGGGGGATGAACCTCAAGATGGCCTGCGTGATTACCCCGAGCGTTCCCTCGGAGCCGACGAACAGGCGCGTCAGGTCGTAACCGGAAACATTTTTGATCGTTCGCCCTCCGGTGCAGATGACCCGTCCGTCGGCCAAAACGACCTCCAGCCCAAGGGTGTAGTCCCTGATTACGCCGTATTTGAATGCCCGGCTGCCGCCGGCATTTTCAGCCAGGTTGCCGCCGATGGTGGAGGATTTGCTGCTGGAGGGGTCCGGCGGGAAGAAAAAGCCTTTTTCAGCCACGGCCCGGGCAAAATCGTCCGTTACCACCCCCGGCTCCACTACGGCCAGCAAATCGGCGGTGTTGATCTCCAGGATGCGGTTCATCCGGGTAAGATCCAGCACAATGCCCCCCTGCACCGGCACCGACCCGCCGGAGAGGCCCGTCCCCGCCCCCCGCGGCACCACGGGGGTTTGGGTCTCCCAGGCCAGGCGCAGGACGCCCGCAACCTCTTCCATGTTCGCCGGCCGCACCACCACATCCGGCTGGCGGCGCCGGAAGGTGGCGTCGTAACTGTAGGCGTAACGCGCCTCGGGGGCGCTGAAAACATTTTGTTCGCCGACTACGGCGGCCAGTTTTTTAATTAACGCCATCTTAGACTTGCTCCTTTAGAAAACAGGAATCAGGGATTTTTATTCCCAGCAGGGGACCAGATTTCCGTCCGCGTCAAAAGCCAGTTCCACTTCTTTTCCCGGTTCGTACCCGGCGTTCCGGCAAGGTTCGGCCAGTTCCGGGGTAACCAGGAGCTCCTGCAGGTGCAGAGTATTTTTAATCCAAGCCACGGAACATTCCGGAAGCGTTTTTTTCAGGCTTTTGGCGGCGGCCTCCAGGGCCTCCCGGTCGGTTTCGAAAATCAGGGGGAGCATTCCCCGGTGAAGATATCCCGTGGTGAGGACGTTCAGGTAAGTGGCCCGGCGGTCCATGGCCCGGATGAGCCGCACCGTGGTGAAGTCGGCCAGGCCGATTCCGTTGGCGTTGCCTTCGGACAGAGGGGAGAGGCCGCGCACGAAGATTCTTTTGGCCGGTGGGTTTTCCGGCTCCGGCACTCCCTCTATGCGCAGCCGGCCGATAACGTTGGTATCCATCCCTGTGCCGCTGATATTTTTGCCCATTTCGTCGATGATGAGAAGATCGGCCCCGGCAAAAGGCAGGTGCGGCAAAAGGGCGCGCGCCGCCTGGAGCAGTTCGGCCTCGCGGGCCGGAATTTCCCCGGCGGGGATGCCTTCAATCAGCACCGTTTGTTCGGCGGCGTCTTCCACCAGGGCGACTCCGCCCAACACCGGCAGGTTTTCCAGGAGCATCTGGCCCATAACATCCAGAGTTTCCGCAAGGCGCTGCGGTGGTTGCTTGTGGAACAGGGTGGCCCCCGGGACCTTCCCCAGACCCACAACCAGCATCTTCAACAGGCCGCTTTCCCGCTCGCCCCGGAAGGCTGTGTGGGGCTTGATCCGGTTGACTAAAAGGATCGCGTCCGCTATTTTGGCCCGGGCATCTGTATAAACGGGTAACTTTCCTGCCCGGCCCACTTCCACCACATCGTCGCCGTCTAAAATGGGCGCCCCTACACTTTCCTCCGTAATCCCCAGGCCGGCCAGCACCGCCCGCCGGCCAGCCACCGTGCCGCCGCCGTGGCTGCCCATGGCCGGTACCAGAAAGGGATCACCGCCCTGCTCCCGGATAAATTTCACCACCGTCCGCAGAACCGTCAGGTAATTGGCGATCCCCCGGCTGCCGGCGGTGATCGCCACTTTCCTGACGGGGGATAATTTCCTTTGCGTGAATATGATCTTCAGTGCGGAAAGGGTTTTTTCGACAATTTCTTCAGCCCCGATTCCATGGGCTTTTTCTGGCTTTTTTATGCAAAGTAATTTCATAGTTGTCCACTATCTCTCGCTAATTGGCCGGTTCTGCCTACGGCGGCAGACAGTCGCCCGGGGAAAACTGTCCGTCCCGGATCATGGCCTGCAATTGATCATATCATACGCTCTCATTTCCCGACAAGGTAAATTGCAGTTTTAAAAATTCAGTCCTAAAACCTGTCCCTTTCCCATATAATGCTAATGGGAGGTGGGACAATGCTTACCGGGACGCTTATATTCGCGCTGGTGGTACTGGCCATGGTGGGATTATCAATCAGGGAAAGGGTGAAAATCAGCATGCTTCGCGAGAGCGCGCTGGATTCCTTTCCGGAGACCAAACCCTCGCCCCTTTCCCAGGCGGTGCTAAACCTGGTGGGCCTGGCAGGCGGGATTTACCTGTCGCTGGTGATGCTCCTGGAATTTTTGAAAGTGGAGCTGCCCAGCCGGGTTCCGCTCGGCCAGGTCCAGGTGGAACCGCTGGCGGCGCTTTCCATCGGCCTGGCCATCGTCCAGCCCTTTGTTTTAAGATTGTTTGTGCTGCGGCGAAGGTGGTAAAAATGAGGCTTTTCGAGTTGACGGGGAAAGAGATTGTCAACCTTTCCAACGGGGCCCGCCTGGGTGTGGTCGGGGAGAGCGACCTGGCCATCGACGCGGAGACGGGCCGGGTCCGCTCCATTATTTTGCCCCGCAGGGGCAACCTGCTTAATTTCTGGGTGGACCGGCAGCAGTTGATCATCCCCTGGGAAGCGGTGCGCAAAGTAGGCAAAGAAGTGATCATCGTTGAAATCGATCAGGCCAACCTTAATTTCCGGCGCCACCTCTTGTAGCTATTCCGCATCATCCAGTAGGCGAGGGCCATAATTAAAGGAGTGCTGAGCTGGGCGAGGGTGAAAAAACCCAGTCCCCAGTGGGGAACCACGTAGCCGCCGAGGAGCAGCGGCATATCCCGCACCGTTTCTTCGACTGCCCCCCGCAGCAGCTGGTGATAAAAGACAAAAGACCAGAACTGGTAGCCTTCGGGCAATTTTTTTTGTTTCAGATAAAAATAGCGAATCAGCAACATTAAAGCAATGGCGGTGCCGATGGGCTGGGCAGGCCAGCGGTCGAACCAGAAATCGGTATGTCTGCCCAGCACTTCTTGATTGAAAATGTTGGCGATGCGGATCATTGCGTAGCCGAGAGCAATTCCCGGCACGGCCAGGTCGGCCAGCAAATGAAAACTCACCCCTTTTCGCCGGCAATACCACCAGCCGGCCAGGGCCCCTCCGAACAGGCCGCCGTGCCACGCCAGCCCTCCCTGGTAAATCTTGAAAATCTGCACGGGGTCGCGGATGAACCATTCGGGGTAGTTGACCAGCACAAACAAAAGGCGCGATCCCGCAACCCCCGCTGCAATTGCCAGGACGCTTAAATTCAGCAGGAAGTCTTCGTCCAGGCCCTTCCGGCGGGCTTCCCCGTACAGGTACCAGACGGCGAACAAAAAGGATAAGGCCATAAAAATACCGTACCAGCGCACCGCCAGCGGTCCGATCTGGAAGGCGACGGGATTAAGGTCAACCAGCAATTTCAACATCTCCTATCGCGCATATTGGGCAGGTTATTCGGAAAGCCCTGGAATATTATATCAGAGAAGAGCGCAAGAAAACAATCCGTGTTCCCTGTTTGAACTTATTGGCCTCAGTGGCGATGCTCCGGGACCTGCGGACGGGCCGGTGAACCATGACCATGTATATGGCCGGCCGTAAAGTATTTATAGATTCCAGCGCTTTTATTGCGCCGCGAAAATGCAAAAAAGCCCCGGGGCCATAAGATTCAGCAGGCAGGTAATACTAAACGTAAGAGGTGAGCTGGCTTGAACAGGGAAAGAAGAGTCAAAACGATCCAGAAAATAGCCAGGCTGCGCGATACGGCCGTATTATGTTACGTTACCGGGGACCGGGAGAATGTCAACACGCGCATAGCGCCGGACGTGATGCCCGTTTTTTACCGCCACCTGGAAATGATCGGCAGAAAGAAAAGAATCGACTTGTTTCTTTATACTCGCGGCGGAGATATTTTAACGCCCTGGCGGTTGGTTCACCTCGTTCGCGAATATACAGACGAATTTAACGTCCTGGTGCCTTTCCGGGCCTACAGCGCCGGAACGCTCATCTGCCTGGGCGCAGACGAGATCGTCATGGGCAAAATGGGTGAGCTGGGGCCGATCGACCCCAGCGTGGTGAACGCCTTTAATCCCCAGGACCCGGCCAACCCGGTGGCCCGGATACCGGTTAACATTGAGGACGTTTATTCTTACCTGACTCTGGCCAGGGAAATGGCCGGCTTAAAAAGTGAAGCCGAGCTGGCCAGGGTATTTACCCTGCTGGCGGAGCGCATCCACCCGCTGGCCCTGGGCAACGTGCACAGAAACTACCTGCTGATCCGTTCCCTGGCCAGCAAGCTGCTTGGTTTGCGCAAAAATCACCATGCCCGGGCGGAAATGCAGCGGATCGTCGATCATTTGACCGAGAAGCTCTACGCGCACAACCACATGATTTCCCGCCGGGAAGCGGCCGAGGAGATTGGTTTGCCGGTGGCCTACCCCAACCGGGACTTGGAAAAATTAATGTGGGATTTATATCAATGTTACGCCGAAGAGTTATCTCTAAACGAACCTTTTAACCCGGCCCAGTTGCTCAGGGGGCCGCGCGCGGAATTTGACGTCGCCGGCGGAATTATCGAGTCGGAGTACGGGCAGGATTGTTTTATTTTTTCCGGGGTGGTGGAAAGGAGCGGCTTTCCGGATGCCGGGAAGGTAAGCGTGAATATTTTGAAACAGGGTTGGCGAACGATAATTTAAGAGGCACTGGGCACTTTGTGTCCGGGATTTGAGGAGGTTTGGCCGGTGGAAGGTGAAAGCAGAAAATATCGGGAGATAAAGTTTTATTATTACCCGGGAGGCGCCAGATATTATTACCTGGTGACCGGTACTTCCGGCTGCCCCTCCGCTGAATTTCGCTACCCCGGATTGTTCGGCGGCGGCAGAGGCAATTTGGTCGTGCCGGAAGTGCGGACAGACAGCGCCGACCTTTCTTTTCCCGCCGCTTTTCCGCAATCCGTATAAATTTAAAAAAGGTTTTTGGGTTTTTATGGCGAAAATATATCTCCTACAAAAAGCAAAGGGGGAAAGCCCTGTTCAATGATTAACGTGCTGGTTACCGGCGCTTTGGGGAAAATGGGCCGGGAAGTTTGCAAGAGCATCTTTTTCGCCGAGGATCTCCGGCTGGTCGGAGCAGTTGACGTGCGCGGCGAGGATCAGGATTTGGGCGCCGCCATTGGCGCGCCGGATACGGGAATCCTGGTCAGCAGTAATCTGGCGGAAGAACTGGAGCAAAAAAGGCCGGACGTGCTGGTGGAGTTTACTGCCCCCCACGCTGCGGCGGCCAACGTCAAAACCGCCCTGGAATACGGGGTGCGGCCGGTGGTGGGAACGACGGGGATTGACGGGGCGGAGTTGCAGGCAATCACCGAAATTGCCGGCCGGCTGAAAATCGGCGGCGTAATTGCGCCCAATTTTGCCATCGGGGCGGTGTTGATGATCAATTTTGCCGTCCAGGCAGCTAAATATTTTCCCCACGTAGAAATTATCGAGCTTCATCACGATCAAAAGCTGGACGCCCCTTCGGGTACGGCCCTGACGACGGCCCGGGCGCTGCTGGCGGCCAGGGGGGATGGGCAGCAGGGGCCGCGCACCGAAATAGAGAAATTGCCCGGCGCCCGGGGAGG